>JACQEA010000214.1 GCA_016200825.1 Chloroflexota bacterium
GGGATCAGCATTTTTTTCAAACCGGCGCGATGCGCGGCGAGAATTTTATCGCGCAAACCGCCAATCGGCAAGACGCGGCCGCGCAACGTAATTTCACCGGTCATGCCGACGTGTTTGTACACCGGGCGGCGTGAGAGCGCGCTAATGAGCGCGGTTGCAATCGTGATGCCCGCCGAAGGACCATCTTTTGGAATCGCGCCTTCGGGAACGTGGATGTGAATGTCGAGCCGATCAAAATTTTCTTTCAGCCCCAACGGTTTGGCGTGTGCGCGCGCGTACGACAACGCGGCTTGCGCGGATTCTTGCATCACATCGCCGAGTTGACCGGTCAAAACTAAATTGCCTTTGCCGCGCATCAACGTCACTTCCACCGCCATCGTATCACCGCCCGCTTCCGAAACCGCGACGCCGGTCGCCACGCCGATCTGATCTTTTTCTTCCGCCGCGCCGTACGAAAATTTTTCAGGGCCTAGATATTTAAAGAGCGACTCGGATGAAACGGCCGCGGACGAACGCTTGCCTTCCGCGATCAAGCGCGCGATTTTGCGGCACACATTCGCGAGTTCGCGTTCCAAATTGCGGACGCCCGCTTCATACGTGTATTCGCGAATCAAAGTGCGAATCGCGCCGTCGGAAAATTTTGGTTGCGCGCCCAAGCCGTGTTCGTCTTTCAATTTCGGAATCAAAAATTGTTTTGCAATCGTCAGTTTTTCTTCTTCGATATATCCGGGAAATTCGATCACTTCCATTCGGTCGCGCAACGCGGGCGGAATAGGGTCGAGAATATTCGCGGTCGTGATGAACATGACGCGCGAGAGATCGTACGGCACTTCAAGGTAATGATCGCTGAACGCGTGATTCTGTTCTGGATCCAGCGCTTCCAACAACGCCGCGCTCGGATCGCCGCGAAAATCCGCGCCGATCTTGTCCACTTCGTCCAACATAAAGACCGGATTGATCGTGCCGGCGCGGCGCATCGTTTGCACAATTCGTCCCGGCATCGCGCCGATGTACGTGCGACGATGACCGCGAATTTCGCCTTCGTCATGCACGCCGCCGAGCGACACGCGCACAAAATTTCTGCCTAACGCTTGCGCGATCGATCTGCCCATCGAAGTTTTGCCGGTGCCGGGCGGACCGACAAAGCATAAAATCGGCGCGCGCATTTTATCGCCCGCAAGTTTGCGCACGGCGATCTGTTCCAAAATTCTTTCTTTGACTTTATTCAATCCGTAATGCTGATCATCCAATACTTTAGCCGCCGCGCCAATATCCAAATTGTCAACGGTCGCTTTTTTCCACGGCAACGCAACGAGCATGTCAAGATACGTGCGGATCACCGCCACTTCAGGCGCGTTGCCCGGCATTTGCGCGAGCCGATCCAATTCATGTTGCGCTTTATCTTTTACTTCCGTCGGCATTCCGGCTTGTTCGATTTTGGCGCGCAAGTCGAATACTTCGCGCGCTTGCGTATCCACTTCGCCGAGTTCGGTTTGAATCGCGCGCATTTGTTCGCGCAGATAATATTCGCGCTGAGATTTGTCCACCTCTTCTTGGACTTTGGAATGAATTTTGTTTTGCAATTCCAAGACGTCCAACTCTTTGGCGAGCAAGATCGAAACTTTTTGCAACCGCGCGGTGCAATCGAGCGTCTCTAAAATTTCTTGGCGATGCGCTAACTCGATGTTGAGCGTGGTCACGACAAAATCGGCGAGGCGGCCCGGGGTTTCTGAATTCAGCGCGGTAACGTACGCATCTTCCGGAATATGCGAATGTAGTTGCGCCATTTTTTCAAAGAGCGCCAGCACCGCGCGCATCAGCGCTTCAGTGGACAAACTCGTTTCTTCGATCTCTTCAACCGGCGCGACGAAGCCGCGCACATACTGATCGCTTTCGGCGAGTTGCATCAAGCGCACGCGGCGCAATCCTTCCACAAAAACACTAACCGTCCCATCGGGCAAACGCAGAAATCGCCCAATCGTCATTTCGGTGCCGATGGGATATAAATCATCGCGCGTTGGATTTTGAATGTCGGTATTGCGTTGCGTGAACGCGAGCGCGCGTTTGCCGCCCGCGAGCGCGGCTTCAAGCGCGTGGATAGATCGTTCGCGTCCGACGATCAGCGGACTCATCAAATGCGGAAACACGACCGTATCGCGCACGGGCAAAAGCGGCAGTTCGACAATTTCGGTTTCTAAAATATTTTCTTTTTTGTTAATTCGTCGGGGCATTCCCACTCCGCTAAAACTTTGTAGATATTACCATAGCGGTACACGCGTGTCAAAGATATCAATCTTTCTCCAGCGCGATTCCGCGCGCGGCGCACCAAATCTCGCGCGCCGCGCCGACCAAAAACAACGAGCCGGTCACGCAAATTACATCCGCGCGCTGCGCGCGCGCGCTCACATCGCGGATTGCCGTTTCCACATCCGCCGCGCGATTCATTTCCACGCGAAATTTTTCCGCGAGGTCTGCCAATCGCGCCGGCTCGGTTGCGCGGCGATGAATCGAGCGCGTGAGCGTCAGCGACGCGGCGGACGGCAAAATTTCCGCGAACATTCCTGCAACGTCTTTGTCGGACGACGCGCCAAAAATAAAATGGAGCGGCGCGCGCGGAAAATAATCGCGCAAGGTCGCGATGAGTTGGTGCGCGGAATCGGCGTTGTGCGCGCCGTCCACGATCCAGTACGGCGCGCGCCCCAAAATTTCAAAACGACCTGCCCATTTCACCTGCGCGATACCGTCGCGAATCGCGGCGTCGGAAATCGCGATGCCGCGTGCGCGTAATGTTTCGATTGCCGCGCGCGCGGTTGCCGCGTTGGTGAGTTGATGATGACCTAATAAAGGTAATTGGTAACTAGTAATTGGGGATTGGATGTTAGAGGTTGGAGGTTGGAGATTGGAAGTTTGTTCAAGTCGCAAGGTTTGATAATCGAGATTTTTTTCAACGCTACGAATGACGAACGTGGAATTATGAATCTGAAATTTCAAAAAAGATTCCACTGCAAACAATTCTGCCTCGCGTTCGCGCGCGACAGTCTCAAACACAAGCCGCGCCTCTGCGCGTTGCGGCGCGATGATCACCGGCGTGCGCGGCTTGATGATGCCAGCTTTTTCGCGCGCGATTTTTTCGAGCGTGTCGCCGAGGATTGCCATATGATCGAAAGAAATGGAAGTGATGACGGAGACGAGCGGTTGAATCACATTGGTTGCGTCGAGTCGCCCGCCCAAGCCCACTTCCACGACCGCGATGTCTACATTTTGCGCGGCAAAATAATCGAACGCGAGCGCGGTGATAATTTCAAACGTGGTGATGCCTTCAATTTGCGCGATCAGCGGAAAAAGTTTTTCCGCGCGCGTCGCCACCTCACTTTGCGAAATCATTTCGCCACCCACGCGCATTCGCTCGCGAAACGAATGCAGATGCGGCGACGTGTAGAGCGCGGTGTGAATTCCATTTGCGCGCAAGATACTTTCGATCAGCGCGGCAGTCGAGCCCTTGCCTTTTGTGCCGGCAATATGCACGGACCGAAATTTTTTGTGCGGATCGCCGAGCCGCGCGAGCAGGCGTTCCATTCGTTCGAGTTTGTAACGATGCGGCGAGTACGCGACGGCAATCGGTTGTTCGGAGGGGATGAAAGAATAAATCCAGTCGAGCGCGGCTTGGTAATTCATCGGCGCAGATTGTAAACGATAATCGCGCGCGGCGCAAAGTTGTTTTGACAGGGTGGATGGGCTAGAGTATAAATGATCAACGACGATAGACGGTGGACGGTGGACGGAAAATTTTTCGGTCTGTCGTCTACCGTCCTTCGTCGTATTCAGGAGGCAACTTGAACAAACCATTGTACGGCGGTCAAGCGGTAATGGA
>JACQEA010000215.1 GCA_016200825.1 Chloroflexota bacterium
AAGAAAAAAATATTCTTTAACCTCAGATTTATTGCTTGTTCTTTGCGTTCTTCGCGGCTTTGCGGTGAGATTTATTTTTTGTTTGTCATTCGCTCTGACGCGAGTTTCACCGCGTCCACAATATTTTGATAACCGGTACACCGACACAAATTTCCCGAAATCGCCGCGCGAATTTCTTCTTCGGTTGGTTTTGAATTTTCTTTTAGGAACGGAACAAGCGTCATCAAAAATCCCGGTGTGCAATAACCACATTGCAAACCGTGCGCGTCGCGAAACGCTTGCTGAAGTGGATGCAAATGTTCGAGATCGGGCGCGAGCGATTCGACTGTTTCAATTGCATGACCATCGGCTTGAATCGCAAACAACAAACACGAACGCACCGGTTCGCCGTCAAACAAAATCGTGCACGCGCCGCAAACGCCATGCTCGCATCCGACGTGCGTACCCGTAAGTGAAAGATCGTGCCGCAAAAAATCGGTGAGCAATAATCGCGGCTCGACTTTTTTCTCGAACTGTTTTCCGTTGACGGTGAGATGAATGGTATGTTGATCAGTCATTGAGGTTATCTTTTGCCACAGAACCACACAGAAGTTCACAGAAAATTTTTCGGTGTGGTTCTGTGTGTTTCTGTGGCTGACTATTTTGCCCGCGACACAGCCGTCGTCAGCGCGCGCCGCGTCAACACGCGCGCGAGATGCCGCCGAAATTCCGCGCTGGCGTGAATGTCCGACGCGGGATCAATTTCCGCGTCCACCGCGTTTGCCGCCGCGTCAATTGCTTTGGCATCTAGTTTCTGTCCGATTAAATTCTGCGCCGCGTTGCGCGCATCAATCGGCTGACCCGCCACGCTCATCAACACGATGCGCGCGTCCGCGCAAATATTTTTTTCATTCAGCGATACGATTGTCGCGACACCTGCGAGCGCGTAATCGCCGTGCCGCCGCGAGACTTCGGTAAACGCATAGCCTGTGCGCGCGGGCATCGGTGGAATAAAAATTTCTGCGAGTAGTTCGTCTGGTTGCAGTGTCGTCGAAAATAAACCGGTGAAGAAATTTCCAGCCGCTTCCCAGCGTTCTGACTTTTGACTTTTGATTTTTAACTTTGCATTTAAAGCCATCGCGACGGCTGGCAATTCCGCCGCGGGATCCGCGTGCGCGAGCGAGCCGCCGAACGTGCCGCGATTGCGAATCTGCGGATGCGCGATGAACGGCATCGTCTCGGTAATGAGCGGCGCGATTTTCGCAACGTTCGCATCGCGCTCGACCGCGCGTTGGCGCGTCATCGCGCCAATCGCGATTGAATTATCGCGCGGCGTGATGTAGAAAAGTTCGCGCACGCGATTGAGGTCAATCAGAACGGATGGTTGCGCGAGCCGAAAATTCATCGTCGGCACGAGACTTTGTCCGCCCGCGAGAATTTTCGCGTCCGCGCCGGACTGCGCGAGCAGGTCGAGCGTTTCGTCGAGTGTGGTGGGAGAAAAATATTTGAATGGGGCTGGTTTCATGGAAAATCATTTACCACAAAGAACACAAAGGGCACGAAGGAAAATTTTTCTTTGTGTTCTTTGTGCCTTTGTGGTTAGATTTTTTCTTTTTCATGACGCGTCAGCCGTTTGCCCGGTTCAAAGCGGCTCTTCGCCGCGCGCAAAATGTCCGCGTACAGTTCCACGTTGCGATCTTCAAGATGATCGAACGATTGGAGTGTGTGTGAACCGGTCGTAATGTATTTCATCGGTTGCGGATCCAATTTCGCCGCGATAATTTCTTCGCCCCCGCGCGCTTGCGCCAATTTCCACGCGATGGGATTCACGATCATCGAGTTGCCGAAATAGAAATTATTTTTCGCGTCGGGCCCAACCGAATTGGTCGCGATCATATACACGTGATTGTCATACGCGCGCGCGGCGGTCGTGAGATACCAAATGTCGAACGAGCGCAAGAGCGCGGAGGGACGCGTAATAATTTCCGCGCCTTTCACCGCGAGCAGGCGCGAGAGTTCGGGAAAATCGCCGTCGTAGCAAATGATCATTCCAATCGCGCCGAGCGCGGTTTCGTACACGTCCGCGCGATTGCCGGGCGTTGTCCATCCGCCGCAATCGAGTCGCTCGCCGGGAAATGGATGCGTTTTGTGATACACGCCGACGATTTCGCCTTTGTCGTTGATGAGCGCGGACGAATTGAAAACGACGCCGCGCTCTGTGCCGCGCGAGTACGTGGTCCACACTACATGCACGCCCAATGCTTTCGCGGCGCGTTGAATCGGTTCGCTCACGCGGCCGGGAATCGTGTCCACCAAATCGTACAACGCGAACGCGTCCAGCGCGGGATCGAATCCGGTCGTGATCGTTTCCGGAAAGACGACCAAATCCGCGTCGTATTCATTCGCGGCTTTTTCGAGCCAGTGAATTGATTTTTCGATGTTCGCGTTCACATCGTTGGGCTGGATGGCAATTTGCACGCACGCGGCGATAAATTCTTTCATCGGTACCTCCTGTTGCATGAAATTGATCTAGGAAACATTCAATCGGGGTTCGAGATTTGTTGTTTCTCTCAGCAACGCAACCGCTTTTTGCGCATCGCGATATTCATTAGACAACCATACACTTACAACTTCAATTTCAGACCCATCCACAAGCATGATAACGATCTTGCTGAATTGAAATACGCGTCCCAAGAATGTGATCTGAAAAAGCAGATTCAAAGGTGAATTGACTATAACTATCTCTTTTATTTGGGTGAAGGGAACCTTTCGCGTTCCAACATTGGTTATGATTTCCAACATACTTTTGGTCTTGTCAAAGACAAACGTTACAGGGCTTGCTACTTTGATCGCCGCGGGAACATAGATGATGGGTACCACGATGTTAGTAATTACAAATACGATTAGTACAGCAAAACCTTCTGGTTTCGACAGATACAGAGCTAAAAAGAGTGACGCACAGCAACAAATAACTATTGGCGCGAGAAGGGCATAAATCCAGCTAAAAGCCGGCCGAACAACTACACGGTCATCTTTGATTTCAACCTTGACATACTGAACAGAAAACAATTTCTCATCGTCTTGGGAAAAAATTCTTCCGACCACTCTGGGAAAAAGCTGCACAGCGAATATGAATATGATTACGATCAGATTTTCAAAGGACATAGCGGCCTGCCCTTACCCTGACTCAAAAAAATCGTTTCGAAAAATCAACCCTTTAGGCGTTCTAAAATCGCCATCAACTTTTCATTTCCACCCGCGGGCGGTTTCCAATCCACGTGAATCGCGGACGCGTTCTGTGCGCGCAATGAATCGTAAAATGATTCGATGCCCACATTGATCGCGGCAAAGGGCTTGGAAAGTGTCATGCTGTCAACTGGCGCGAATTTTTCTAGTTCGATGTCCTGTGTCCAATGTCCAATCTCCGGCGCGACTTTGGACTCTGGACTTGGGACTTTAGACTCTGAACTTGATCCCAACATCATCCCGATCATTTGCAACGCGGTCTCATGCGTCGCGTACAAATTCGCTCCGGCTTGATACAACTGTTTAACTTGCGATTCATAATTTTGCGGATCGTTCTCCGTGCCGATCACGACCGCGACCACTTGTAGATCGCGTCCGGCTTTTGCCGCGCGCGCGATCGCGTCTGAAATCGCGGGCGCGAGTTCGCGCGCGGGATCGGGATGCGCGCCGTCGCCCAAAACCACATCGAGCAAAATCAGCGCGACCGTTGGATCGTCGGCTTCTTGTTTCAAGCGCCGAATTCGCAAATCGTTGTCAATCATCGGATGCAATCGCCCGACCATAAATTCTTCCGCGCCGAGATCAATGATCGCGTGTTCTTTGCTGAGATTAGACGAGAGCAATTTTTGCGCGGGCTTGCGATACAAGTCGTGAGAATTCGCGGCGAGCGGCGCGTTAGAAAAAATCGCGCCGAGATAATCGCGCAAGTAAAATTGCGCTTCGTACGCGAGCGTCCCACCGGAATACAAGCCGCGCAAATATTTTTGCGCGGGCGCGGCTTGCGGCGCGTTGCTCGCGCGCGGAACGCGCGAATCTACCAGCATCATCGCGAGTTCTTGCTCCAGCCGCGCGGCGCGCTTGCCGATTTCTTTGGATACCGCGCTTATTGCTCCGGGCGCAACTCCCAAATAACTCACCGCCAATCTTGCCGCGTGATCACACGTTTTCGCGAAATGCAAATTGCCGTCGTCGGCATTTTCGGATTCATAGCCGATGAAATCCACCACGATATTTTTGTTCGTGCGCCGCGCCGCGTCAAAAATTTTCGCGGCAACATTCGGCGAGGGCGGTTTGGAAATCAAAACGATCGTTTCGGTTTGCGCGTCGCGCGCGAGAAAATCCAACGCTTGCAATGTCGTGATTCCACCGACCGCGTCTTTCAAATCATTTGTGCCGGTGTCGCAAATCCCAAACCGATGCCATTGATGATCGCGGTGCCGCAATCGGGTCCCATCACGAGCAAACCTTTTTCGCGCGCGGAATTTTTCAGCGCGATTTCGTCCTCGAGCGATACGTTATCGCTGTACAAAAAAACGTGCTTGCCTAAATTCAACGCGTCGCGCGCGACGCCTGCCGCGAATTTCCCCGGCGTGGAAACTAAAACCCATTGCGCGTCGGGCAACATTTGCGCCGCGTTCTCCAAACTTTTCGGACGATACGCG
>JACQEA010000237.1 GCA_016200825.1 Chloroflexota bacterium
CGAGGACACGCCGATTGACATTGTGTTGCATACGCCCGGCGGACTCGTGTTAGCGGCGGAACAAATCGCGCACGCGTTGATTCATCATCAAGCAGCGGTGACGGTTTTCGTTCCGCATTACGCGATGAGCGGCGGCACACTCGTCGCGCTCGCGGCGGACAAAATTATAATGGATCCGAACGCAGTCTTGGGTCCGATTGATCCACAATTGGGACAATATCCCGCCGCGTCCATTCTGAACGTGATGAAAATAAAAAGCGTCAACAAGATTGACGATGAAACGCTGATCCTCGCCGACGTCGCGAAAAAAGCATTGTGGCAAGTGAACAAAACGGTGCAGGAAATTTTGATCGGCAACGCCATGGGAAAAAAACAAGCCGCCGCGCTCGCAAACGCGTTGACGAGCGGCAAGTGGACGCACGATTATCCAATCGCGTTTGAAGAAGCAAAAGCGTTGGGGATGCCGGTGTCGGCGGAAATGCCGGCCGAAGTTTTGGAATTGATGGAATTGTATCCGCAAGGCGGCGGACGCCGACCGTCAGTGCAATATATTCCGGTGCCGTATCGCCGCGAAGAACAAGCCCCGACGCGCAAGCAGGGGAAATAAAATTAGTGCAGATTCGCGTGATTCGCGGGCAAAAGGGAGAGACCTATGCAAAATCTTGAACGCGACGAACGCGACGCGATTGGCGCGGGCATTGTAATCGGAATCGCGTTGGGCGTTGTTCACATCGTTTATGTTTTCATCAACAATCTCGCAAACCTCGACGCGCCCGCGGGCGCGCGGTTGAATAATATTTCGCTCGCGCTTTTGTTTGCCGTGTTTGTTTTGGCGGGAGCGCGCGGCGGACAATTGACCGGGCGCGTTCAATTTGGCGCGCGCGCGGGAATGGCAAGTGGAATCGTCAGCGCGATGATCGGGATCGCGACGCTGTGGCTCGTCACCTTTTTGTTTATGGATGTGATTCGCCAGAACGCGTTTATGATTTTGGATTTTCAGCGGAGCAATGCCGCAAGCATGGACGCGTTTATTATTGATGACGCGCTCGGCGCGACGATGGTAGAATTCGTGGTCTCGCTCGCGCTGGGCGCGGGACTCGGCGCGCTGGGCGGATGGATGGGTGCGGGTATCGCGCGCAGAAAGTTGCAGGCATGAAAAAAATTTCTTTATCCGCGAAGTAGTAACTGCTTGAGTCTGCAAATTCTCCAACGGAGACCCGAAGAACAATCACCGCGTCGCCGTGTCTCAGTGTCCTTTTGACGATCAACAAGATTGCATTACAATTGAAATAGATTGTATGCGAAATAATTTTTACCAAGACGCCAAGTGTGCAAAGAAAATAATGAAGCGTTTAAACTTGTCTTATTATTTATTCTTGGCGTTCTTTGCGTCTTTGCGGTGAGATTTTTTATTCCGAATAAAGTCGAATAGACATGTCCTTTCAATCAACCGTACGATCACTCCCCCGCGCGTTTCTTTTTCTTTACGCGCTCCTCGGGCTGGCGTGCCTCGTCACCGCGTTCATCGGCGCGTATCAATTTTTTTATTCCGACCGCGTGATCCTCGGCGTAAATGTTTTTGGCGAATCGCTGTCCGGGATGACGCGCGCGGAAGCGCAACAGTTTCTCGAAAATAAATTCGGTCAGCCCGATCAAATCCTCGCGCACTTTGGCGGTCAGGCGATTGTCTTGACCGATGGCGCGCGCGTGTGGCGCGCGTATCCGTGGGAATTGGGATTGCGCGTGAATTACGCGCCGGTCGCGGATCACGCCGCGAGTTTGGGACATCGCGGCGCGTGGAATGAAATTATCGCGGATCAAGCGCGCTGTTTGTGGTCGCGTTGCGATCTCGGCGGCGAAGCGCAATTCGACGATGCGACCGCGCACGCGTATCTGGGCTGGATCGCGCCGCAAGTAGAACGCGAACCGCGCGACGCGACCGTGCGCATCGAAAACGCGCGCGTGATCGCAACGGCGGCGCAAAAAGGCCGCGCGCTCGACGGCGACGCGATGCTGGCGCGATTGCGCGCGCGCGTGTTGGGTCAAACCTCCGGCGCGATTGAAATCGCGTTTCGCGAAACGGATCCGCTCATCACTGATGTTGAAACCGCGCGCAAACAAGCCGATGCAATTTTATCCGCGCCGATTTTGCTCACGTTCAATGAACGCGCGTGGGCGCTTGATCGCGCCATGCTCGCGCAAATGATTTTGATCGCGCCACAACAAGACGCGGACGGCAAAGTGCGGCTCGTTGCCTCACTCGACCGCGCGCAACTCGCGACTTTTCTCGCGCCGATCGCGCGCGAAGTCAATCAACCCGCGCGCGACGCGCGTTTTCGGTTTGAAAACGGCGCGCTCGCGGTCACCGTGCCCAGTCAGTCCGGACAATTGCTTGAGCCCGACGCGGCGGCGAAACAAATCGAACAACAATTATTTGCGACCGCCGCGCGTTCAATCGGCGTCGCTAGTCCGCGCGACGCGAACGCGCGCACCATCGCGTTGCCGGTAAAAATAACCAAGCCGACGATTGCGATGGAGGACGCCGCGAAATTTGGAATTAAAGAATTGGTCACGCGCGGGGAAAGTAACTTCAGAGGATCATCCGCCGGGCGCATTCAAAATATTCGCACCGCGACCGATTATTACGACGGCGTGGTCATTCCGCCGGGCGGAACATTTTCGTTTGTGCAATTGTTGGGCGAGGTGGTGGAAGCGAATGGATTTGACGACGCGTATATTATTTTTGAGGATCGCACCGTGTTGGGACCCGGCGGCGGCGTGTGTCAAGTGTCGTCCACAATTTTTCGCGCCGCGTTTTTCGGCGGCTTTCCAATTGTCGAACGCTGGGCGCACGCGTATCGCGTTGGATTTTATGAGCCGCCGGTCGGTTTAGATGCAACGGTTTTTGCGCCGACGGTGGATTTGAAATTCAAAAACGATCTCGATTCGTACTTGCTGATTCAACCCAAACTCGATCTGAAAAATTTTTCGCTCGCGTTCAATTTCTACGGCACCAAATCGAATCGCACGGTGGAAATGGAAGAGCCGATCAAAGAAAATATTATTCCGCACGGCGCGGATGTATACACCGATGATCCGACGCTGAAAAAAGGAATTACCAAGCAAGTGGATTTCGCGCACGATGGAATGGATGTGACGGTGAACTGGCTTGACAATTGGACTTGACTTTGGTATGCTATGCGCAAGATCGGGTGACCTGCGGCCTCCTCGGAACACCACCGAAGACTAAGCGGGCGTATGAGCGATTACGCTCCCCCGATCATTTTCTTTTTGAAATCACTCCAAGAAATTCTGCTTCGCTGATTCGGATTGCTGGCTTCGCTCGGCCGCGAGTAATTTCGATTGCGAGACGATGTGCGGGGGATTTCTTGCCAATGTGTCGAAAGAGAATTCTGGACGCGTCAAAACTCGCGTCATCTCTCCGCAAGTAACTTGTCAACGTGTTCTTAATTTCCGCATCTCGCCCCATATATTCGACGTCAATTACAACCTGATCAACATGTCGCACAACTTTCCTCAAAAGAAGGTAGAGCCCAATTCAAAAAGCGTAAACCGCTGACCCCGTTTTTGATTTCCCCTTTGAACGAAAATGTCGAACAACCGCGCGTTTGACCGATGAAGGAACAAGAATCGAGTGGCGGATTCCGTTCGCGATCGTGAGAACAGTATCACGCGCGAGGTCATTCATTTTAACGCTTTGGTCAACTTCAGCGTTTGCCACAACGATTTTCTCTTCGCACGTATCTGGTAATTTATTTCCCGCCCATATTTTGCAACGCGATGCGCACGCGCTCTTCCACACTTGACACATTCGCTGGCACCGCGCGCGCGGCGCGCGTCGCTTCCGCCGCGCTGTAACCGAGATTGAGCAACGCATCCACCACATCTTCATCCGCCGCGCTCAACTCGCCCGCGTCTTTTAATCCGCTCACATCAACTTTGCCTTTTAATTCCAACACCAATCTCTGCGCGGTTTTTTTGCCGATGCCCGGCAACGCGGTGAGCATATCAACGTTACCCTGCGAAATTGCAAAGCGAATCGTATCCGTCGCCGCGCTCGCCAAAATTCCCAAACCAATTTTGGGCCCGATCCCGCTGACGGTCAACAACGTTTCAAATAAATTTAATTCGTCTTCGGTCGCAAATCCGTACAACGACAATTCATCTTCGCGCACGTGCAAATGCGTGAACAGTTGCACATCACTGCCCACTGCGTCGAGCGAGGCGAGCAATGGCGCGGGCACGCGCACGCGATAACCCACGCCCGCGACGTTGACGATCAGCGCGTCATGCGCGCGCGTTTGTAATTTTCCATGCAGTGACGCAATCATAATCAGGTTTCATGTGACAGGTGGCAAGTGACGAGAAAACCTATCGCGCCGCACGTCACTTGTTACTCGTCACTTTCTCAAATCTTGCCGTGTGCGCGTGACAAATCGCGATCGCAAGCGCGTCCGCCGCATCGTCCGGTTGCGGAAGATGATCGAGTTGCAGCAACATCCGCACCATTTGTTGAATCTGCACTTTTTCTGCGCGCCCATAACCGACGACCGCTTGCTTGATTTGCAACGGCGTGTACTCGTGAATCGTCAAGCGCGCGTGCTGTGCCGCGAGCAGAGCCACGCCGCGCGCCTGCCCGACTGACAACGCGGTGCGAACATTCTTGCTGAAAAATAATTTTTCGATCACCGCGTCCGTCGGCTGATATTGCGCGATCAACGCGCTCAGTTCGGCAAAAATTTTTTCCAATCGCCGCGGCATCAACCAATCCGACGGTGTAGTGATCGCGCCGTAGGCAATCAACTCGGGTTGATCATCGTCCGCGCGGATGATGCCATAGCCGGTGATCGCGGTGCCGGGATCAACACCTAAAATAATCATTGCGAGTGTGACGCGTGACGAGTGGCGTGAGATTTTTTTCGCGCCACTTTTTTTTCTACGCGGCTTCTTTCAACGTCTCGTACTTTGCCATCATCGCGTCATTGATATCTAAATTGCTGAACACTTTTTGCACATCATCGTGCTCTTCCAATTCATCCACCAACTTCATCGTCGAGACCGCGTGGTCAACCGAAACGTCGGTAAAATTTTTTGCGATCCACGCGAGCTCGGCAGACGCGATCGCGAGCTTGCGTTTTTCCAATTCATCGCGCAACGCTTTCAATCGTTCGGGCGTGGTGTACGCTTCGACTAAATTTCCATCCACCTTGACATCGTCCGCGCCCGCGTCAATCACCGTCAGCGCGAGATCTTCCGCCGCGCGATTCGATGCCGCTTCAATCGCGACCACGCCTTTTTTTTCAAACATCCACGCGACCGAATTCGATGAGCCCAAATTTCCGCCGCCGCGCGTAAAAATGTGGCGCACGTCCGACGCCGCGCGATTGCGATTGTCGGTCAACACTTGGACGAGCAGCGCGATTCCGCCGGGACCATAGCCCTCGTACATCACCTCTTCCAGTTGACCGCCCTCGCTCAATTCGCCGGTGCCGCGTTTGATCGCGCGCTCGACGTTTTCTTTGGGCATGTTCGAGCCGCGCGCTTTATCTACGGCGAGACGCAAAGCAAAATTGGAATTGGGATCGCCGCCGCCCGCGCGCGCGGCAATCGCGATTTCCCGACCCAGCCGCGTGAACATCGCGCCCTTTTTAACATCCGCGACGCCCTTTTTGCGTTTGATCTGCGACCATTTAGAATGACCGGACATTGGCGTGCCTCCTGAATCAGAAAAAAACAAAATTGCGATTTCGATTGTATGCGGCGATTATACCACGCGTTTTGAATTTCAGAAACAGGGGAGCGTTTGTTGGCAAATCGGGCAACGCGTCGCGAAAACGTCTTAGGTAATCCGCGTTTTCCGCGCGTTTGCCACAAAATCACACAGAAACACACGGAAAATTTCTGTGGGATTCTGTGTGTTTCTGTGGCTACTCAGTCATTCGCAATCAAGCGGAATGTAAATCGAAAATCATAAATTGACGCGGCGCGGATTTACCCGGCATTTCTCCGCCGTGATGATCGCTTGAATCGCCTGCGCGGTTTCATCGAGCGCGTCGTCGGCATTGATGATCACGTAATCGAATTTTTCGTACTCGTTCATTTCCAAACGCGCCGCGTGCAAGCGAATTTGCAAATATTCTTCCGGCTCGGTGCGGCGTTTGCGTAAACGCGCTTCCAGCGCGTGCATGCTCGGCGGCAGTAACATGATAAAGACCGCGTCCGGCACCAATTTTTTCAAAGTCGCCGCGCCCTGCACATCAATCCGCATCATCACATCCACGCCGCGCGCGAGCGCGTCTTTCACTTCTTTTTTCGAATTGCCGTAATCGTACCCGTACACCACCGCGCGCTCCAAAAATTCGCCGCGCTCTTCCATCGCTTTGAATTGCTCTTTCGAAACGAAATGATAATCTATGCCTTCGGCTTCATTCGCGCGTTTGGGTCGCGTCGTATTCGTAACGAGAAAATAAAACGGGTACTCTAATTCGCGCATCCGCGTTAACGCGGCATCTTTGCCCACGCCCGAGGGACCCGATACGACAATCAACAACGCGGGCGGTTGCGGCTTTGGAATGGAAAATGTTTGTTCGTCCATATTTTCTCCTAACTCGAACAAGCCGAAACCCAATTAGGACGCGGAGACACGCGGAAAAATCAGATCAACGAATTCTTGCAATCCGTTCTTTCCGCGTAAATCTGCGTCCGAAAAATCTTTGCTTTTTGTACAAACATTTCACTCGTAGCGTGCTACCGTTGCGCGCGGCTCGTGACTCGCAACTTGCAACTACATCGGCGCGCCCACGCGGACGATTCGTCGCGCGTCCGCGGGTGTGAGTTCAGCCGTCGCGTTCACCGCGTCCACAATCAGTCGCGCGTTCTCTACGATCAATTGATAATCCACCGCGCGATGTCCCGTGACGATTACGACCACATCCATCGCGCGTAAATTTTCCGCCGTCAACGCGCGCGATTCAAACAGCGTGCGCGCGCGTTGAAACACATTTGCGCCGACCGCGAACTGCGGCACGTACGGATCATGATAATCCACTGTCGCGCCGCGCGCGAGTAATAATTCGATCACGCGCTCGGCGGGCGAATTGCGCGCGTCGTCCACATCGCGTTTGAACGCGACGCCGACAATCAATACGCGACTCTTCTGCACTGCCTTACCCGCGCGATTCAGCGCATCGCTCACCAATTTCACTAGATGATACGGCATCCCTTCATTGATTTCCGCGGCGAGCTCGATAAAACGCGTTACAAAATCATGCTCGCGCGCTTTCCACGATAAATAGTACGGATCAACCGGAATGCAATGTCCGCCCACACCCGCGCCCGGATAAAACGGCATAAACCCGTACGGTTTTGTTTTTGCCGCGTCGATCACTTCCCAAATATCAATGTGCATGCGCTCCATCAACAAAGCCAATTCATTCACCAGCGCGATATTCACCGCGCGAAAAATATTTTCCAATAGTTTCGTCATCTCCGCGACGCGCGGCGATGAAACGATATGCACTTGCGGCGTGAGATGAATGAGCAGTGCCTTTGCCAATTCAGTACAGCGCGGCGTGAGACCGCCCAAAACTTTAGGCGTATTCTTGACGCTCCAACCCGCGCTGCTCGTCGCGCCCGGGTCAATTCGTTCCGGCGAAAACGCGAGATGAAATTCTTTGCCCGCGCGCAAGCCGCTCTTTTCCAAAATCGGCAGGCAGACTTCTTCGGTCGTGCCGGGAAATGTGGTGCTTTGCAAAATAATCAACTGCCCTGCGCGCAAATGCGGCGCGATGCTTTCCGTCGCGGCAATCACCGCCGAAAGATCCGGCGCTTTCATGCGGTCGAACGGTGTCGGCACGCAAATAAACATCACGTCGGCGTCGCGCAGCGCGTCGAAATTTTCAGTCGCGCTGAATTTTTTTTCTTGCCCCAAGCGCGCAACATCCGCGCTCGGCACATCCTGAATGTAACTGGTGCCCGCGCGCAACGCGTTCACTTTGCGCGCGTCGATGTCAACGCCGATCACCGTAAATCCGGTGCGCGCAAATTCCAGCGCGAGCGGCAATCCGACATAGCCCAAGCCAATCACGGCGACGCGCGCGGTTTTATTTTCGATTTTACTTTGCAGATTTTCGGATGCCATACTCATCGAATCCTTTTTTTGAAAATTCAAATTCCCACAACGCCATCAGCGCGACCGCGCCGACGACAATTCCAATCCCGTACGCGGGCACAATATCCATTTCCATCACGATCAGCGCGATCGCGCCCAACGCGATCGAGGCGAGATAAAGCCATTGCACCGCGACGCGCGGCGATAGTCCGCGCGCGACCAAGCGATGCGATAAATGATCGAGTCCGCCGCGATAAATCGGCGCGCGGCGACGTAAGCGCGAAAGGACAACGAGCAGTGTATCAAAAATCGGAACACCGAGAATCAACACCGGCACCATCCACGTCACCACGTACGTGTTATTCACAAAACGCAATTTGATCCCGACCGCTGCGAGAACGAATCCCAAAAATAAAGCGCCAGCGTCGCCCATAAAGATTGACGCGGGATTGAAATTATACAACAAAAATCCTAACGCCGCGCCGAGCAATGCCGCCGCGAGAATGCTCACCAAATATTGTCCATTGAGCGCGGCGATCAATAAAAAAAACGCCGCGGCAATCGCGGCAATGCCTCCGGACAAACCATCCATGTTGTCTACCAGATTCAACGCGTTCGTCACGCCGACGATCCAGATCAGCGCGAGCGCGGTATCGAGCCAAATATTTTGAAACAAAATCACCGTCACGCCGGTCGCGATCAGAATCAGCGCGCTGAGAATTTGCCCGATCAATTTCACCGCGGCATGCAATCCAACTCGATCATCCCATATTCCCAACAGCGACATCCACGTCGCGCCAACGATGATCCCAATTAATTGCGGGATGTAAAAACGATCCGCAAATAAAATCAGCGCGATGACGAACGCGCCATAAATCGCCAGCCCGCCCAAGACCGGAATTGGGCGCGTATGAAATTTGCGCGCGCTCGGTTGATCGATCAATCCGATCCGCAACGCGATCTGCCGCGCGAGCGGCGTCGCGCTGAGCGCAAAAACGAGCGCGGTGATAAAAATCAAAAGTAATGGCGACATAGTGTTCCGCGTTGAGTTTAATCGAGAGCGGCTAACATCGAAGAGATAATTATTCGTTCAGAAAAGAAAAGTCACAATGTCATTCTGAGCGACTGAAGGGAGCGAAGAATCTTGTTATTCGACTTTGAATCTAATTGCAATATCAAGATGCTTCGCGGAGTTTATAGTGAGCGAAGCGAATCTACTCAGCATGACAATGTTACGCGATCCTTTCACAACGATTTGATTTCCGCGCGTTTAGCCACGCCCTCTTAATTTTATTTTTTGCTAGTTGAAAATAATTCTTGGATTTTGTTGACGTACGCGTTCACCGCGTTTTTGTCCGCCTCAGTTGCCAACGCAAGCGCGGCTTGCGCGAACTTGAGCGCGCTGTCATAGCGTTGCGCCTTGTAATCGTTCAGCGCCATTTGCAAATTTTGCCAGAATGGTTTTTCCGCGGCGGGCGCAATTGCCGCCGCCGCGATCAGCGCGCGCTGCGCGTCGTCCGTTTGCAACAATTGCAAATTGATCAGCGCGATATTTTTTTGCGCGTCGTAATCAAACGGCGCGAGGTTCAAAACGATTTGATACTCTGGCAGCGCGAATTGCGGTTGCCCGCGCCCCTTCCACAACGTCGCCACCGCGCGATGCGCGGCGATATCGTTCGGCGCGCGTTGCGCGGTTTGAATCGCGCGCTGCAGCGTTTGGAGTTGCGAATAAAATTGCGTAAAACGCGCATAGTCCGCATTCCGCGTCGAAGGCAACAAATCTAGCACGCGGCGCATCGC
>JACQEA010000245.1 GCA_016200825.1 Chloroflexota bacterium
CGCGCATAGCGTCATTCCATGTAAATGCTCAGACTGTTCAGTTACCATTCCACTAAATTTCTGCTACAATAAATGTGGGAGCGATTCAATGAAAAAAATTTACGCGCTCGCGTTTTTATTTCTCGCGGCGTGCGGGTCACCGCCCGACACGGTGATCGCTAAATACACCGCGAGCGATAACGGCAAAACAATTTCGCTGGCGTTGAATCAAACGATTGCTATCGTCCTCGATTCAAACGCGTCGACCGGATTCGTTTGGAATCTCACGCTCGAGCCGGATGACAAGGTGCTCGATTTCGTAACGCAAGAATATGCGACGCAAGGCAATTTGCCCGGCGCAGGCGGAATCGAAACCTGGGAATTCAAAGCCGTCGGTATTGGCGAAACAAATTTGAAATTGGAATACTTTCGCCCGTTCGAACCAAAAAATATCGGCAAGGAATTTGCGTTGCGCGTGCAAGTAAAATAAAAAAACCCTTTCACCTCAAGGGCGAAAAGGGTTTCGCGGTACCACCTTGTTTAGTCGAATAGTCTGGTAGTCTGATAGTCGCGTGGTCAAATGTTTTGACTACGTGGCTATCCGACTATGCAACTATCTGACTCTCATGCGCTATAACGGGCTCACCCGAAACCAACTACTCGGCGCGATTATTCGCGCGCGTTTCGCGGATCCAACTTCCCGGCGACGTTCGATTGTTTTTGCTGTGAGCGATTTCACGCGCGGGCGCTCTTCTCTATCAGCGCAAAACTATCTACTCTTCCGGTTCGACGTTGTTCTTATTCGACTGTGAAAAGATTTTAGCACTAGTTGACGCGCGTGTCAATTGGCGCATGACATTTCCAGGACTTGTGCAAAGTCAGCTGCCTTATGTCATTGCGAGCGGAGCGAAGCAATCTCCTTGTAACTTGGGGATTGCTTCGTCGCAAAAAGAGCTCCTCGCAATGACACGTTGGGTGTTGCGTGGTTTGTCAACGGACTTTGCATATGCCGTATGCCATTTATTTTCCTGCGACTTGTTTTTTTCTATCTCCGCGTTGGCGTGCGCGGTAGGCGTGCGCGTCGGAAATCGCGTGGGAATCGTTGCGAGCGTCCGCGTTGCTGACGGCGCAAGCGCGAGAGTAGAAACGCGCGTCGGTGTGCGCGTAGGCGTGCGCGTCAAGGTTGGCGCAGGCGCGCTGCTCGGCCCTTCTGGTCCCGGACATTCATTCAAAACTGTGAACGTGTTCGAAATTTTATTCGTGATGTAAATGCGCAAGAGGTTGGGATTTTCCAACAAGCCGTACGGACCAATACCGATGCCCTGCGCGGAACCAAACGTGGTTTTGAAATTCAAATTGCTATCCAACACGCGCACGCTCGAATCCGCCGTCTCCGCGATATAAATTGTGCCGCACACTTGGCTTTGCATCACAAATCCGCCGTCATCCGTATTCCCCACGCTGATGATCTGCTCGTTATTCAAATTCCCGAATGAATCAATATCGTACACGTACAATTGATTCGGCACATCCGAACTGGGCAAACCAACGAGCGCGAATAATTTATTGAACGCGTTGCTCACGCCCACATAAAAGACCGCGCCGCCGCCTTGACCATTTGAAAAACTTTTTACGCGCGATGCGGTAAAAATCGTTCCCGCGCTGTTGACGCGCCACAGATCCAACCCATCGCGATTGCCCACAAACACTTTGTTCGACGCGTTATGCACCGCGAGCCCAAACGTTCCCGCGTTCACGGTCACACAACCGATGAGCGCGTCCGTCGCGGAATTGATCACCGCGACGCGCGCGGATCCGTGCAACGCGATGTACACAAATCCGTTATTTGGATTGACCGCGAGATGCGTGGCTTCGCCGCCGCACGATGCGAGCGAAATGTCCAACGATTTTGTCAGCGTGGCTGGATTGAGTACGCTCACGCTGGACGGATCGGAACCGTTGCCAAAATTCGCGACGTACACTTTGTCATTGATCATTCCAATTCCAAACGGCAACGTTCGCACCGCGATTTTTTTGATCGGCGTGAGATTATTTTCGTTCGCGACGATCACGGAATTATCGAGATGGCTGATGACGAATAATCGCCCGCGCGCGGAATCTAAAACCATTCCTTTTGGATCGTTCGGAAAAATTTGCGAGACCGGCAACGTTGCGGGCGCAAGCGGCGTTGGCGTGCGCGATGGCGTCGCGGTGGGCGTGAGAGTTGCCGCGCCGCCCGTGTCGCCAAATTCAACGCTCGTCGTGAAACCAATCGCGGCAAAAACGGCAACTTGATTCGGCGAGGTGCTTGCAAATCCGGGCGGATCTATTTCCGTCACAAAGTACAATCCTTGCGCGAGATTCAAGAAACAATGCGGATTATTTCCGTCGCTCGCCCATGAATCAATTGTTGAGCCGCCAATTGGCGCGATCGAAATTATCGCGCCGATCGCTGGCGGTTCGCCCGCGTCTAAAATTCCGTTGCTGTTGAAATCTACAAACGGACTCACGCAAATTGACGCGGTGTTTGGATCCACTGTGGGCGTTGATGTTGGCGTCGCGCTGGGAGTAGCCGTGAAAGTTGGCGTCGGTGTGTTCGTCGCCGGAAATTGATCGCCAAAATCCACGAGTGTAGAAATTCCACTTGCAACAATTGCCGCGATCAAATTCGGCGAGGTTGATGTCGCGCCGAGCGGATCCGTTTCGGTCACCACAAATAATCCGGGCGCGAGATTAGTAAAACAAAACGGCTCGCTTCCATCCGTCACGCGCGTTCCGATCACTGAACCGCCAAACGGCGCGATCGTAATTGTCGCGCCCGCGAGTACGGGCTCGCCTAAATCGCGCGAACCGTTGGCGTTGAGATCATTGTACGCGGTCACGCAAATATTTCCAAACGGGAGCGGCGTATTTGTCGCGGTGGGAGTGAGCGATGGAGTGGGCGCGGGCGCACAAGAATCGGTGTACACGGTCACGCTATTCGCAAAGAAATTTGAAACGTACACGCGATTCGTCGCGCTGTTGACCGCGATGCCTTCGTCCGCGCCGAGCGACGTCGCGGCAAAGCCGCTGATTAAATTTGATGCGCCGTCAATTTTGTAAATGCGCGCGAGCGCAGGAATATTCACATAGATCGCGTTGCCGTTCGTGTTCACCGCGAGATTAAATCCTTGCGCGGGCACATTGATTGTTCCGACGATGGCGTTGGTCTGCGTATTGATGACGGCAAGCGTGTTGTTGCTCTGCACGCTGACGTACGCGCGTTGCGTGAACGGATTGATCGCGATGCCAAATCCGTCTGTCGCAATGCTTATCGTCGCGATAATATTATTCGCGAGATTAATTACTTTGACCGCGTTCGCGCCGCGCACGACGACATACGCGTTGTCCGTGTTCGGATCAATCGCGATAAAGGTTGGATTAGCGCCAACAAAAATCGTTGCCGTCACGGTGTTCACATTCGCGTCGATCACCGACACCGTGCCGCTCGAAAAATTCGCAACGTACACGCGATTGTTGTGCGCGTTGGCGGCGATGCCAAAGGGCAGATCGCCGACAGCAATTTGCGCGATTTGCGCGCCGCTCGTCGCGTCCAATACTGAAACCGAACTGTTGTCGCGATCCGAAACGTACAAGCGATTTAGACTCGCGAGATACGCGACCGCGTTCGAATGGACTCCGCCGGTGAGGAACGTGTTTAGAATCGCGCCGGTATTTTCATTCAGAACCGTGACGGCAGATGAATTAAAATTCGCGACATACACGCGGCTATTCGCTTGATCGAGCGCAATGCCTTTTGGACTTGATACATTGCTCGACGTGCGGACCAGTGTGAGACAAACCGGCGTCGGTGAAGGAACGATCGTTGGTGTTCGCGTTAGCGTCGGCGTATTGGTCGGCGTCGCGGTTGGCGTCGCGGTGTTCGTTGATGTCGCCGTTGGCGTCGGCGTGAAAAGTTGATCGCCGAATTCAACGAGCGTTGAAAAGCCGGTGCTAACATTCGCCGAGACCGTATCGGGCCAGTGTTGGTTGAGTCCTTGATTGTGATTTGTGCGCCAGTCAAAATATTTTCGCCGATTTGGCGCGCGCCGTCGCCGTTGATATCGTTGAATACGCTCACGCACAACGCGCCAACTCCAAGCGGCACCGTCTTGCTATCTGTCGGCGATGTCACTCCGCCCACAGTGGCTGAAGCAGTGTTGGTCACAGACTTGGCTGCGACATCTGCGGCGGTCACAACATATGTTGCCGTACAAACGATACTTTCACCGGGGTCTAGATAATTATCGCCATCGCCGACCGTACTCACCGCGGGACAACTCTCATTCGTTGATTTGTCATCCGCGACAGTAACCGGACCAAGGAGAGGCGCGAATCCGGTGTTTGTTACCAAGTAATTGTAATGCAACAAATTCCCGGCGGCATTAAAGTACGTTTCTGTCGCGCTCTTGGCGATTGTTAAACCGGTTGTCGCGTACGTCGCGGTCGAAGGTGAAGAAATTTTTGTCCCAGATGCAAAAGTGCCTTGGGCTGTCGCTGTATTCGGATGCGAACCAGACGTTGCTGAAATTGGTCCCTTGATACAAGTCGCTGTATCGCCGGGTGCTAGCGGCAAGAAACCGGTCCAGTTACAAGTAGCGGGATCTACGGAAGTGCTTGCTAATGTTGGATCACTAACTGACAAAGAAGTAAATTGTAAATCACCGCTGTTGTAAATCTTGAATCTGTAATATACGTTGCTGCCGGTAGCGACACCGATAAACCAAGTCCATGGGTCTATTCCTGCGACTGAAACCTGTTTTGTAAGATCAAGAGATGCCGTCTGATCATTTACTACTACCGAGCCGGATGCGATATTACCGTTACCACCTTCAGTAGATGTAACAGCAGTCGTCGTATTATTTTTCGTACCCGAGGTCGCGCCGGTGACTGTGATGCTGAATGTACAATTGGTGTTTGCCGCAAGTGATCCGCCAGAGAAAGTGATTGTACTTGGCGCGGTTGTTGATACAGTCCCGCTACACATTGTCGTTGGTCCACCGGTCGCAACGGTGACGCCGCTAGGCAATGTATCCGTAAACCCGATACCGGAAAGTGAACTCGAGAGATTCGGATTGGTGATGGTGAAAGATAATATCGCGTTATTGCCGGTAAAAATCGAAGTCGGAGAAAAAGATTTGGCGAGGACGGGAGGCGCAATAACAGTTAAGGAAGCGGTGGCATAATTCGTTGAAGTGCCGCTTTGGGTAGATGAAATGAATCCGCTGATATTATCGTAGACGCCTTCAGATGTGCCTGTCACCGTGACATTAAATGTACAACTACCACCCGCGGCAAGAGAGCCGCCCGTGAATGCAATCGTTCGCGTTCCCGCAGTTGTTGTCAAATTATTTGTTCCGCCGCATTGAGAAGATGTTGCATCGGCAACGGACAAACCCGATGGCAACACATCCGAGAAAGCGACACCAGTCAACGCCTGATTTCCAGAGGCGGTGTTGTTAATCGTGAAGGATAACGTGGAAGTTGCGCCTTTGATAATTGGAGACGCGAAAGATTTAGTAATCGTGGGCGCCGGAACAGGAATCGAACAGCCCGTAAATAAAATATTATCGAGAAACAAATCTGCGCCGACGTTATCATTATTCGCGCCGGAGGCAGTTATCTTCACCCACACCGTATTATTTTGCGGAATGCTGATCGAGGATTGAGTAAAAGTTAAGTTGACTGTGGATGTAGTCGTCCCACTATAAGTACTGCCGTTATCTGTGCTGTACTCAACCGTTAACGAAGTAGGACCAGGACTGTCGTTGCGCGCATAAAAACTCATTGTGTTGCTGCTATAGTTGCTCGTATCAACTTTAAATAAAACTTGCGTGCCCGCTGTTTTCCAGCCAAAAGTTTTCCATGAAAACGTGTCGTTTTGTCCACTTGAATTTTCAATTGAACTTCCGCCACTATTTGTAGAATTAAGTACGGCAACGGCGGAA
>JACQEA010000246.1 GCA_016200825.1 Chloroflexota bacterium
AAAAAGTTCTTCGATGCGCGTGAGCATTTCGTTGAACGTGCCTGCCAGCCGACCCACTTCATCGCGCGTTTGTTTTGTTTCGATCCGCCGCGCCAGATCGCCCGCGCGCGAAATATCGCGCGCGGTTTGCGTGATGTGATCGATCGGCGCGAGCGCGCGCCGCGCGATCAACGCGCCGATCACCGCCGCGAGCAAAAGACCCGCGAGGATCCCAATCGCGAGTAATGTAGCGAGCCGCGCCAATGTATCGTTCGCGTTTTGCAACGATTGCGCCACGACGATCACGCCGATGATTTGATTGCGCAGTGACAAGGGAGAAACGAACGCGCGCAAAGGAACGTTATCCACATTCAAATTTACAAGTAACGATTCGCCGCGCACGACGCGCGCGACGAGATCGGATGAAATCGTTAGATGTTGATTGCCTAAATTTTCAGAGATGCTTACCGCCGTACCGTCCGTCGTCGCCACTTGAACAAATACGCCCGGCGTCGCGAATGAATTCGCCGGGGGAATCCGAAAGCGGCCGCGCAAAAAAAATGGCGGCGAATCGGTTTGCAATTCAAATGCCGCCGTCGCGCCATTTTGAACTTCCGCCGCGCGCGTTTGAAGCGTGCGATCTACTTCGTTGAATAAACTAAATGTCAGAATCGCATACAACGCGCCGCTAAAGGCAATCAGGATTACGGCAAGGAGTGAAATGTACCACAGTGTAAGACGCAGGCGAAGGGACATAGTTAGTCACATAGTCAAATAGTCAGATAGTCAGGTAGTCAGATGTCGCACTGTTCGACCATTCGACTATCCGACTACGCGACTATTCTTCTCGCAACGCGTACCCTACCCCGCGCGTAGTTTGCAAGACGCGCGGTTCGTTGTTCAGTTCCAATTTTGATCTTAGGTAACGAATGTACACGTCGAGAATATTCGATTCGCCTTCAAAGTCATAACCCCAGATGCGTTCATAGATTTGTTCACGCGTCAATACTTGGCGCGGATTGCGCATAAAATAATGGAGCAAGTCGAATTCTTTCGTCGTCAATTCGATTTTGCGCGCGCCGCGCGTCACTTGGCGCGTCGCAACATTCAGGACAACATCCGCAAAGCGGAAAATCGTTTCTTCATTCGGACGCACGCGGCGCAACAGCGCGCGCACGCGCGCCAATAATTCTTCAAACGCAAATGGCTTGGCGAGATAATCATCTGCCCCACTATCCAAACCTTTCACGCGATCCGCGACGGAATCTTTCGCGGTGAGCATCAAGATCGGCGTTGAACCGCCCGCGCGCAATCGCCGACAAACTTCCAAACCATCGAGACCGGGCAACATCACGTCGAGAATGACCAGATCAGGCAACTGATCGCGCGCGGACGCCAGTCCGGTTTCACCATCCCGCGCGACTTGAACTTGAAAACCTTCGTAGATCAAACCGCGCTTTAGAAAATCGGCAATTTTTTGTTCGTCTTCAATGACGAGAATTTTTTCTGCCATAATATAAAGTGATGAGTGGCAAGTGACGCGTGACGAGAAAACATTTTTTTCACGCCACTTGTCACTCGTCGCCTGTCACCCTCCTTCAATGCCAAAAAAATTTCCACGTTTCGCTTTGCGGCGTCAAGGCTTGATCGCCGCGCCGCACTTGGACATACCACGCGTACGAATCTTCTTTCGCTTGATGCCATACCTCTTTGTTCGAACCGCGCACCATAGTTCCCAGGGACAAAAAACTTTCGCGCGTCGTGCCGCCTAGATTATCGGAAGCGCCGGTGTTTTTGTTCGTCCAGGAAACGAGAAGAAAAAAAACATCATTCGGTCCCAAAACACACTGATCGCAAATCCATTCCCAGCGAAACACTAAATTATTATTGGCTTGATTTTCGCCCGTCCATGCGCCTCCATTTGGAATGGGTCCCTTAACCAACGGCGCAGGCAAAATAAAAACGGTTGCGGTTGGCGCGGTTGGCGCGGGCGGTTTAGTGGGCGTGCGCGTTGCCACCGGCGATGGATTGCTAATTGAAATTGTCTCAAGCGGTTTCGTCGCGACGGACGGAATCGTTGGCGCAACTTGCGTATTGATCGGAATCGTAATGACAAACGTTGGACTCGCGACGCGGACGATGGGCGGCTCCGGTGCCGGCAATGCGGGCGAAATGAATAAATTGATTCCGCTAACCGCGCAGATCAACAAGATCAGAATGATGATAAGCGCGATGCCGCGATAATATTGCTCGCCGGCGCGTTCTTGATCGAGCGAAAAAAGTGTCGTGCGCGCGAGTTGGCGCGCGTCGAAAAGCATTTTCAGCGCAACCAAAAATCCGATGCCGGACAAGATATAAATCCAGACGGCATAGGTTTTGATAAAAGTGACAAACGCGGTCAAAATAAAACCTCACACCAAAAAGACGCGCCCTGAATCGCGAAAACTTTTCCGCGCGAGGGCGTGTATGCAAAAAGATTTATCCCCGCTGGTTTCGTTGAAATAGCTTGTTGCTAAACGCTCTAGAATCCTGCGCGAAGATTTTGCATACACGTCCTATTTATCACTGTCCGACTGCGCGCGTTATGATAACGCACTCCCCTTTGAAATGCAAAAGCGTGGAGCATCCAAAGGATCTCCACGCTTCATCGCGTCAAGGAAATAAATTTAGATCATCCCGTACCGTTGCAACGCCGCGTTCAAAATTCCGTTGATGAGCGCGATGTAATTCACGCCGTCCGCTTCCGCTTCCATCACGATGTCGCTGATACCTTCTTGCAATCCCGCGAGCGGATTGATTTCCAAAATCATTGGCTCACCACTTTTGCGGTCAATGCGAAAATCAATCCGCGCGAAATCGTAACAGTCGAGCGCATTAAACGCGGCAATCGAAAGTTTTTCCAATTTGGCGCGCATCGTTTTCGAGACCGGCGCGGGACACAGATAAGTCGGCACATCATATAACTTGCCTTTGACGACCGATGTATACAACCCCGCTTCTTCTTTTGGCACCGGCGTGAGGTCAACTTCGAGCGGAGAAAAAACGCGCAACGTTTCCGCGATCAGGTTTTTTTGTTTGCGCGCGTTACCGTTTCCATTTCCATTGCGCCGATAGGGCGCGATATTCCACGGCGCGTTGCCGAGCAAGCCGGTTGTGATTTCGCGTCCCTCGATAAATTCTTCCACCAACGCGGGCTCATCGTACGCCGCGATAATAAAACGCACCTGTTCGCGCAGCGCGCGCGCGTTTTCGCAAACAGATTTCGCGGTCACGCCCATTCCCGATCCTTCGCGGCTCGGTTTTACAAACAACGGAAATTTCAAGCGCGCATCAATCGGTTCTTCGCCGGTGACAAAAGTTTGAAATTGTGGCGTCGGCAAGTTGTGAAATCGCAGAACGCGTTTCGTCATCGGTTTATCCAACGCGAGCGCGAGCGCGGTGACACCCGATCCGGTGTACGGCATCCCGATCAAATCGAGCATCGCGGGAATTTGAGATTCGCGCGATCCGCCGCGATGACCTTCGCAGGTATTAAACGCAATATCAATTTTGTAATGCGCGAGTTTCTGAATTAAATTCGCGTCGCCTTCCATTCCAAGCACTTCATGGCCGCCCGCGCGCAAGGCGCGCTCGATACCCGCGACACTTTTTTCGTTGTCGAGTTCGTTCCACGCGTCCCACGGTTGATCGGCGTTGCCGTTTTTCGGTGCGTTGATTTTGAGATTGTA
>JACQEA010000247.1 GCA_016200825.1 Chloroflexota bacterium
AATCGCGCGGCAGAATGTTTCCCCCGCGCGGGTGCGTCTGCTCTCGGTGAAAAAATATTTTTTGAATCCGTCATCTATCCGACTACGTACGCATCCCACGGCAAATTTTCCCAATCGGGTTTCCATTCAGGAAGTTTCAATCCATTTTCTTTGCAGCGATCGGCAACCTCTTGCGCGAACGCAAGCCGCACGGCGTGATTATCGCGTTTCTTCAAACCGATTTCGCGATAAATTTTATTCTTGGGCGAATTGGGGCGGCCAAAAATATTCATCGTGCGAATAAACCATTTGTTGAGCGACGCCTGCGCGGCATCATGCGTTTGCGGGTCTTGCGCGAGCCGCTTGACCCAATTGTCGCCGTGCGCGATGTGAAATTTTTCTTCCTTGAAAATTCCTTCCAGCACGCGCGCCCACGGCTTGTACGACGCCTCGAGCGAATCTTCTAATTGATGACCCGCGCCGCGATCCATACAAAAATTAAACATGCAAAAATCCACCCACGATTCAATCGGATAGTAAAAAATATTTACGCGCTTGTCGTCGGCGGCGCGTTGACTGCCGATATTTTCAACCGCGTGATCAATCCGATACGTGTAATCGTATTGGCGAACATGCGCTTCAACATCTTCACCTAAATTCTCCAACAATTTGTACACGACGCGCGCGTGCCGAAATTCGTCCTTCACGATCATAGACGACGCGAGATATTCTTCGACCAGCGGCGACATCGAAACGCACGGCACGTATCCCAGCGCGCCCGCGAGTTCTGAATCGGCTTGCATGTAAAGCAAATTGATCAGGCTCTCGCGATACAGCGGCGTCATTTGATCCGGCGACTCGATTGGTTTTGCCGCCGCTAATTCCGCGTCCATGCGTTCCGCTAAATTTTTTTCTTCGTCTTCACGTTTGAATTGAGGCATACTTCCTCCAAAATTCTCACCGCCAAGACGCAAAGAAAACTATTTTTCCTTTACCCAAATTGATTTCAGGTTTTGAAATTTTTTCTTTGCGTCCTTCGCGGCTTGGCGGTTAACTCTTCATTTTCCTTTGAACATGGGTGCGCGTTTTTCTACAAACGCTTTCACGCCTTCAATATGATCTTCGCTATGTCCCGCGATCTCTTGCAAGAGACCTTCGTTTTCCAACGCGCTCTCAAAATCCGCGGACATACTTTTATTCAACGCGCGCTTGGTCAACCCAATCGCGCGCGTAGGCATCTGCGCGATTTTTTTCGCGAATGCGAGCGTTTGCGGCATTAATTCCTCCGCGCTAAATACGCGATTCACCAAGCCGTACTCCAACGCGCGTTGCGCGTCGACCGGTTCGTTGGTGAATGCCATTTCAGTTGCGCGCCCAAAACCGATGAGTCGCGGCAACAAATACGACGTACCGGAATCCGGCGCGAGTCCAATCCCGACAAACGCCATGCGAAATTTCGCGGTCTCGGATGCGTGTCGCAAATCGCACGCGCACGCGAATCCCAAGCCCGCGCCCGCGACCGCGCCATTGATCGCGGCGATGATTGGTTTTTCGAGCGCGCGCATTTTAGGAATCAGGATGTTATATGTCCGTCGCAAATGCGCGGCGAAACTTACGCCGTGCGGATTATTGTACGCGTCTTGAAACGCGCTCAAGTCCTGCCCCGCGCAGAAATTTTTTCCCGCCGCCGCGATCACAATCGCGCGCACGTCCGCATCGCGCTCCACCGTTTTCATTACGTCGATCATGTCCGCGATCATCGCGTCGTTGAACGCGTTGCTTTTATCGGGACGATTCAGCGTGATCGTCGCGACGCCGTCGGATTTTTCAAATAAAAGTGTCGAATAAGACATTTCGGTCTCCGTTTCAATCGAGACGAATTAAAGTCCAGCGCTTTAGACCTGAATCCATTCTCGCGCATCGCTCGCGCGTTTGATCGCGTCGATCATCTGTGCGACCGCGACGCCGTCACAAAAATCTGGGAACGGCAGTGATTCTCCGCTCAGAATTTTCGCGGCGACGCGCTCGAATAATTTCACCATGCCCCACATCAATGGATCGTTTGGTTTTTCGTTTTGCTCTAATCGTTTTGGAATCGCGAGCGGCTCCAGATGCAAGTCGCCGTCGCGCCTCCCCAACAATTCTCCGCT
>JACQEA010000248.1 GCA_016200825.1 Chloroflexota bacterium
CAACCTCAGCTTGATTGGCCGCGCCGATGCGCAAGGTTTTTTTATTTATGGCGCGGTCAAGACGGAAGAATTGAAGACCGCCGCGCGCGAAGCGATTGCGCGTTTGCAAAATGGCGAAGCGAATCTCGCGGTGCATCCACGTTGCGGAACCAATCTCGTCGTCGCAGGAATTCTCGCGGGCGTCGCCGCGCTCATCGCGTTGGGACGCAAACCGAGCGTCAGAAAAATTCCCGATGTTCTGCTCGCGACGACACTCGCGGCATTTGTTTCGCAACCGATCGGTTTACAGTTGCAAGCGCGCGTGACAACGTCCGCCGACGCGCGCGGCGCGCAGATGACCGGCATTCGCGAATCGCGCTGGGGAAATATTCCGGTGCGTCATGTGGACATCGCGTGGCACGCGGATGAAAAAGCGAATCGGCTCGCGAAAAAGATAAATCAAGAGAAATTGAAATAAGAAAAGGCATCCACGAAAAACACGAATGACACGAAAATTTTATTCGTGCTTGCGTGATTCATTTTGTGTTTCGTGGATTACGATTTTTGCGAATAAGGTCCAATGTATTACATCTTGCACGGTGAAAATGAACTCGCGCGCACCGAACAACTCGACGCGCTGATTAAACAAGCCGGGGGCGCGGACGAATTCGCGGAAATGAATATCACGCGCATGGATGGCAAATCCGCGCGCCTCAGCGAACTGATTCACGCGTGCGATGCGGTCTCGTTTCTTGCCGCACAACGCGTGGTGATCGTCGAAGGAATGCTGGCGCGATTTAACCCGCTCGTCAAACACACTGAAGCGAAAACGGAAATCGAAACCAATCCAAATTTAGCAAAAGAACTGATCGAGTATTTGCCGCACTTGCCCGCGTCGACTGAACTTTATTTTGTCGAATTCAAATCGCTCGCAAAAAATAATCCTCTGCTCAAATTCGCAGAGAGCGCGAAAAAAGACGCGCGCGTTTATTTATTCGACGCGCCAGATGAAAAAAATCTTTCGGCGTGGATTCAATCGCGCGTGCAAGCCAAGGGCGGCACGATTGAGCCGCGCGCGGTCGCCGAACTCGCGCTCAACGTCGGCGCGGATTTGCGTTTGCTCGACAATGAAATCGAAAAACTCATCACCTATTGCGGACCGCGCACGGCAATTCGCGTCGAGGATGTCCGGACGCTCGTCGCGGCTGTACGTGAAACAAGCATCTTTGAACTCGTGGATGCTATCGGTCGCCGCGAAACAAACCGCGCGCTGAAACTTTTGCACGCGCATCTAGAACACAAAGCGGATGAGTTGTATCTCTTTGCCATGATCCTGCGCCAAGTGCGCGGCTTGTTGCAAATCAAAGACCTCGCCGCGCGCGGACTCACGCTCGACCGCGCGAACGCGCAACTCAAAATGCATCCGTTCGCCGCGAAAAAAATGTGGGCGCAAGCGCTCAACTTTTCGATCGCGCAATTAGAAGTAATGTACCAAAAACTTTTGGCGAGCGATGTGGCAATCAAGACCGGACAAAGCGAACCGTTGGTGGCGTTGGATTTGTTAGTCGTGGATTTGACGCGCACGTGAACACAAAAAAAATTTTGGAGATTCAAAAAGCCCGCAGGATTTCAAGAATCCTGCGGGCTTTTTTTTACATCGGGGCAAGTGATTCTGCTAATTGCAAACGATTGCCGTCTGGATCGCGGAACGTACACAGTCGCACGAATCCGGGAATCTCATCAATCTCTTCGCAACTAACACCTTTCGCGATCAAACGCGCGCGCGCGGCGCGAACATCGTCGCAGGTAAACGTCGCAATCGCGCCGCCGGTCTGAGCGGGCAGAGGGTTCGCGTCAACCCATTTGCTGATCGCGAGATGCGGCAAATCGTGATTGCCGAACTCGCACCAACCAACTTCGTCCGCGACGAATTGAGTCGGCAAGCCGAGCGTTTCGCCGTAAAATTTTTTCGCGCGCGCCCAATCGCTGACATAGTACCACACCACATTGAGCCCGCGAATTTCCGGGCTCCACGCGGCAGGCGCTTTTGGTTTGGGCGCGGCGCGTTTTGCTTTCGGTTTTTTCGTCACCATTATTTCTCCTCCCCTTGTTTTTTATTTTTCCGCGCGTCCGGGCGCGCGGCTTTCAATAAACGCCGAGGGCGATGGTCAAGTCGCGGCGGATTCATTTTGTCTCCGCGCGCGACTCGAAACAAACTAAAATCCAAATCCATTTCATTGATCGCGAACAAATGAAATGGATCGCGAACCACGTTGTTCGATGGCGTCATTGTATCACTCCTCTCCGATAATCTTGAAATCGCGCGGCGCGCCCGGCGCCGGCACGTTGGGCGGCAAATACAATTGATTCGATTGAAATCCGTACGGCGCACCCATTTGTTGCGGCGGACTGATCACGACAACCGGCGGTTGATGCGCGTACGCGCGCGATTCAAAATCATCGCGCGATGCGCGCGGCGCGCCCCAATTTTGGCGCAACGCGATCACGAGCGCGATCGTCAACGGAACGGTCGCCATCAATCCGCACAACGCGCCCACAATTACCGTCATCGCATCATTCGAGAGACGATTGCCCACGATAATCGCAAGCGTTACGGCAAAACCCAAGGCGACGATCACAAAACTATTTTTCATTTTTGTCGCTCTCACTTGACGCGGCGCAAGCGTTGAATGAATTGCATTCCCGTTTCATCGCGCGCGAGATTGGGCGCAGGATTGCAAAGCAAATTCTTGTACTCATCGGGACGCGTATACGCGGCTTGGAAACGAATCAGTTGTCCGCTCGCGATCAAAAGAAAATCGCCGCGCCCCGCCAATTTTTCCGCGCCCGAGCCGGCAATGCCCGACGCGACGCGCGCATCTTCCGCGCTGGCGACGCGACCAACCAAGCGCACCGGGAAATTTGCTTTCATCAACGAGCCGACCGCGCGCGCGGTTGGTTTTTGCGTGCAGGCAATCACCGAAATTCCCGCACTGCGCCCGCGTTGCACCAAGCGCGTCAGCAACGATTCAACTTGCGCGCCGCCGGTCTGCAACGCGTCGGCAAGTTCATCTAACACGATAACAATTCGCGGCCGCGTGATTTGATCGCGATCCCGCCGTTCCATTTCCGCAACCAAATACGACAAGCGAATAATCATCTCATCCGTCTGGTCAACAATCGAAAATAATAAATGCGGCATTTGTGCGAACGGCGCGAATCCGTGCATTTTGGGATCAAACAGCGCGAGTTGCAAATCGCGCGGGCGCTGATTTAGAATCAGCGACGCGATGATCGTACGCGCCAATTCCGTCTTGCCGCTTCCAGTAGTTCCCGCGATTAAACAATGCGCGACCTCCGGCGAAGACAATCGCAACAACAACGGAACGCCTTCAGCGTCCGTGCCTAAAATCGCGGTGCCGGGTGAAGACATCGCGCGCGCAAGCATTTTGTCGGATTGAAAACGCGTTTTGAGATCTGTCAGCGAGACAGTGCGCGCATCTATTCGCGTAATTTCAACCGAGAGCGTGCCATCCGTGCGCGTGACGCGCGCATTCGATACGCCTAAAGCAAGCGCGATCTCGTTCGTCAACGATTCTAACCGCGCCAATTTTGTATTCGCCGCAGGCGCGATGTGAAATTGAATCGTGCGCGCGGTCAGTCGTCCACCCCACACGCGCGCGGGCGCTTTGTGCGCGGCAAGCACCATTTCAATTCGATCGGCTTGATAATTCAAAAGTCGGCGTTCCATATCTAGTCGGTCCAACCCGCGCGTTTTTCTTCGCCGCGCACAGGAAAAATATTCCGCCCGATTCCCGCTGTCATTGACATTGCCGGTTCTTCATTTGCGCGCGCATCGGGTAGCGGCGTTTTTTGTTTTGCCAGCCATTCTTGCAACTGTTCGATTTTTTGCGCGACCAAACTTTTGCGCGGCGCATCCTGAATTGATTCATTAGGAATATTTGGTGCTGGCGCAGGAATTGGAATTCTTGAAGGTGCAGCATAAATTCTTTGCTCATGCCCCTGCGAAATTCGGCGATTCGACAAATTAGGAATTGGAATAGAATCCAACGGTAATGATTGCCGCAACGGACATCCCGCGCAATCACGCGGCGAAGTAATCGGGATTACTTTGGCGGAACACGCCGCGCGTTCAAGCGCGATGGATGGCGCGAGATCGTCCCACACTTCGGTTCGTCCATTTCCGTATCGTACCGTGATCGCCGGTCGTGTGTGATGATCAAGCGTCGCGCGCAAATGCGCGCAATTGATCGCGCTAATCGGGCAGACGCGGCAAATATTGGGCGATACTTCGCGATCACCACGCTTGATTTTTTCGCAGAGGATGTGTCCGTCCAAATCCACAATTCGGAATGGACACGGTTTGAGATTCAACTCGCCCCCGTTTCGCAAATACAAAAAGAACAACTGTTCTGATTCGGATTATAAATCAGAACAGTTGTTCTGTCAAGCGCGCGAACCTTAAATTTTGAGGTAGATTAGATTTTGACCGCAGATTGTTTTTGCAGTTGGCGAATCACCAAAAGAACTTTGCCTTGAATCTCCACATTCTCAGGATTTTGAAAGAGCGGCTTCATGGTTGGATTCATCGGTTGCAAACGCACACGTTTGGGTTCGCGATAAATCCGTTTGAGTGTGGTTTCTTTTTCATCCTTGAGCCACACCGCGACCATATCGCCATTATTCGCGCTCTCTTGTTTTTTCATCACGACGACATCGCCATCATTGATCAACGCGTCGATCATCGAATTGCCTTTGACGTGAAGCGCAAAGAGTCCCTCTTGTTCTTGAATAATATCGCGTGTAAGCGAAATCATTTCGTCGGGTGGGGCAATTCCAGCTTCGGGGACCGGAATGGGTTGCCCTGCCGCAATTTTTCCAAGCAAAGGAATTTGCACGACACCAATTCCGGGCAACATTGATTTTCCAGTGTGATTAACAATTCTCAAGCCGCGTGAAACTTCTTTTTCGCGCGCGATCAATCCTTCGCGCACGAGAACATTGAGATTGTAATTGACAACCGAAGTGGACGAAATTCCGACGTGCGCGCCAATTTCGCGGATTGTAGGCGGCCGTCCTTTGTCCACTGTAAAGTGTGAGATGTACGCGTACATTCGTTGTTGTCTTTCAGAAAGTCCCATGAGTTGCTCCTTTCCGGTCTGTCCATTTATGCTCGAACATTTATTCGCATTATACCACGAACGCTTGTTCTGTGTCAAGGTCA
>JACQEA010000240.1 GCA_016200825.1 Chloroflexota bacterium
GCAGAAGAGATTCGCGCATACTTGCAAGAACGATTTCGCATCGCGGTGCGTGTGCGCGAAATTGGCGCGGGGCGCGGTTTTCGCATTTATCAAATTCAAAAAAGCGGGAATCGCCACTTGGCGGATATTCGCCCTTGGCGCACCGTCCCGCTGACGCAGACGATCGATCAGGTGTTAGTCGCCGCGCCCGCTGAATTGATCGCGCAAAAAATAATCGCGTATCATCAACGCGCGGGTAGACCCAAAGCGTTCACGGATCGCCGCGACTTGGCGATGCTGTTGCTCAAGTTTCCAGAACTCAAACGCGAATCCAGCGCCGTGCGTGAGCGATTGATCGCGGCAAGCGCGGACGAAGCCATTCTCGAGCATTGGCGCGAAATTGTCGCGCAAGAGATCAAGCCGCCGGAAGACGACGATGAATTCTAATTGTCCCGATACTTTCGCGTGACCGATTAGAAACGGAGTCATGCAGATAAACGCTATCATCTCCAAGCTAGATCAGTTGGCAGATTTGCAGAACGCGATTGACGTTACCAAAAAAGATTATGAAGCCAAGCGCGCGGAGATTCTCAAGTCGGTTCAAGCCGAGCTTGATGCGCTCACCGCGGAATATGATCCCGACATTGGAAAAAGAAATTCGGAACGATGTGACGGCGTTGGGCGCAAGTGTCAAGGGCAAAAAATTTCACGCGGTTTATTCTCACGGTCGTATCAGCTGGAATACAAAAGCGTTGGACGAATTTGCCGTCTTGCATCCAGAAGTAAACGATTTTCGCAAGCAGGGCGAACCGAGTGTCAGTATTCGATTGGCAAAATAGCAAACAAAAAAACATTTCGACCTCGCGTCGGAGTGTTTATTTTCACTCACGTATTCACATACACTCTCACTCCACCTTCTCGACCCACCATCTCTCTCCCTCTCTCCGCATATAGCCCATCGTCAGCAAATACTCGTGTTGAAAAATCAACAAAATATTTTCTTCCACTGCCCACGCGCGCAACCGCCGCTTGGTTTCCAAAGTTTCCAGCGGCTCGATGTCGTACGCGGGAATCCACGCGAGCCGTTCCAGGTACACCGCGCGTCCCGCAATGTCCCCGATGAACAGCGCTTTTTTTCCATTCGATTCGATCAACACGCTTTGATGCGCGCGCGTGTGTCCGCGCGTAATGAGACAACGCACCTCGTCCGTCACGCGCGTATCGCCTTCGATGAGCCGCGTTTGCTCGCCGAGCGGAATAAAATTTTCCGCGAGATAGGTCGCGCGCGTGCGTTCGTTTGGAAACGCCGCGTCTGCCCATTCCAAACGTTGAATCCAATATTCGGCGCGCGGAAATGTCGCGGCAAGGTTGCCGTTCGCGCGGAGTGTGTTGCCGCCGCAGTGATCGAGATGCAAGTGCGTGTTGATCACAATATCTATTTCTGACGGCGCGATGCCGCTGCGCGCGAGTTCGTTCAAAAGTTGCGCGCCGCCTGCGCGACCAAAAAATGCTTCGGTGCGCGCGTCCAGTTTGGATCCGAGCCCGGTGTCAATCAAAATTGTTTTGCCTTGCGAGCGAATCACCAAACAATTCAAATGCGTGGGGATGCGATTCTGATCGTCGGCGGGCGTCACATTTTCCCACAACGATTTGGGAACGAGACCATACACGCCGCCGGCGTCGCTTTTCATCACGCCATCACTGACGACAAAAAATTCCACATTGCCCAAGCGCATAAGACTCCATCCGTCATTGCGAGGAGCGTTTTTTGCGACGAAGCAATCCCCTTGTAACATGGAGATTGCTTCGCTTCGCTCGCAATGACATCAAGAATTTTTAGGCAAAGTAAAACTAAATTTGCTGCCTTTGCCTTCCGCGCTTTCAACCCAAATCTTGCCGCGATGTAATTCCACAATCCGTTTGACAATTGCCAAGCCCAAACCCGTGCCGCCAAACCGGCGCGTCATCGTTCCATCTACTTGATAAAAGCGATCGAACACGCGCTCCAATTTATCCGGCGGAATTCCGATGCCGCTATCTTCCACTTCGACTTGGATATTCCCGTTCGCTTCGCGTACGCGCACCCACACCGCGCCGCCGTTCGGACTGAATTTGATCGCGTTCGAAAGTAAATTGTCCAAGACTTGGCTCAGCCGATCCGTGTCGCCAAAAACCGTCGGCAGGCGCGGCGCGATTTCTTCGCGCAATTCGATGCGCGCTTCGCGCGCCGAGGCGCGCGCGCCACGCAAAGCTTGATGCGCTAACTGATCTAACGCCACCGCGCGCGAGTGTAATATTCCCGATTCCACTTGTTGATAGGTCAGAATTTCGTTGACCAAATGAATGAGCGCGTCCGTTTTTTCTGCGACGATTTCGATTGCCTCGCGCGCTTTGGGCGCGAGCGCGCCCAGCGAATTCGTGCGCAATAATTCGACATATCCTTTTACAAACGTGAGCGGCGTGCGCAATTCGTGCGAAACGTTTTGCGTAAATTCAGTTTTAAGGTGATCCAATTCTTTGAGTTCCTCGTACGCTTTGGTGAGCGACGCGGCGCGCGCTTTGAGATCGCGATACAACTGCGCGTTTTCAATCGCGGTCGCAATTTGCGACGCGACGATAGTCAGCGTGCGTTCATCATCGTCGCTGAACGCGAAAGGGGTTGAACTGTCCAAACTCAATGTGCCTAAAATTCGTTTGCGGCTCGCGAGCGGCAACGTGAGAAGCGATTGCGTGTTCGCGTCTAAATGCGCGTCGGCCGGCGCATCCGACGCGCGCTGAATGTACGCTAAATTTCCATCTTTCACGACGCGCCCGGCCACGCCAGACCCCACCGCGATGCCTTTGAACGGTCGTTCCGGCGCGAGACCCACCGACGCGTGCAAATCTAAAAATTGTTTTTCTTCGTCTAACAAATGGATGGAAACCGCGCGGCAATGAAACAACGATCTCAAACGCGCGGCGATGGAATCGAGAATCTCTTGCAACTCGAGCGACGAAGCCAATTGATTCGCGATGGTATTCAGCATCGAAACTTCGGCGAGGCGTTGTTCGGTCTGACGATGCAAACGCGCGTTTTCAATCGCGATTCCCGCCGAGACCGCGAACATTTCCAATAATTTCTGATCAGATTGATTGAACGGATTTCCATTTTTGCGATTGATCAACTCAATCGCGCCGATCGTCCGATCTTGCACGCGGATCGGCGCGGCGAGAATCGAACGCGTGATGTAACTCGTCGTCGCGTCCACTTCGCTGAACCAGCGTTCATCCTGGCGAACATCGGGGACCAACACCGGCTCGCCGTGCAACGTGACCCAACCCACGATGCCTTTGTCACTGCGCATCCGTTTATGCACCAACGATTCGCCCGCGCCGCCGTGCACCACTTCAAATACGAGTTCATTCGTTTGTTGATCCAACATCAACAACGAACCCGCTTCCACGTTAAACAGCGCATTCACGCGGTCGAAAAAAAGTTGCAGCACTTCATTCAAGTTCAAAGTTGAATTGATCGCGCGCGCAATATCGTTCGCGACGCGAAATTCTTCCGCGCGCGCGCGCGTTTGAGAAAAGAGGCGCGCGTTATCAATGACGATGCTGATCTGATTCGCGATTGCCGTCAACAAACGCAAATGATCCGCGTCGAACTGATTCGGCGCGTAACTTTGCACCGAGATGACGCCAATCACGTGATCTTTGACGATGAGCGGGACACCGATAAACGAGCGCGACATTGTGCCAAACGCACCGGGGCGC
>JACQEA010000241.1 GCA_016200825.1 Chloroflexota bacterium
TTGCCGGCTTGCTCCAGTCGTTCTTGACTGAGACCGTACGGAAGCAAGCGCAAAATTTTGGGACGATCATCGCGCGCAGAACTTTCCGTGATTGGCCGGCGGTCAATTGTTTTATCGCGCAGCGCGCTGACACGCACTTGCGGTTCGGAAATTTGAATATGGACTTGGCCCTCTTCATCCCGCGCGCGAATTTCCGGCGGCATCGCTCTGCCGCGCAAAACCGCATCCACCGCATCCGCGACGGACAGATGAACCGCGAGACGATTTCGTTCTTGAATTTCGATCACGATATCAAACGTCGGCGGCGCTTTGCGTTCGAGAATTGATTTCTGCGTGCGGCGGCGGCGCGCTTCTTCGTCGGACAAAGTGACCGATTGAATACCACCAACGAGATCCATCAGCGTTGGATTCAACATCAAATTCTCCAACGAATTTCCGTGCGCCGTCGCGATGAGTTGCACGCCGCGTTCGGCAATCGTGCGCGATGCTTCCGCTTCCAACTCGCGCCCGATTTCATCAATGACGATCACTTCGGGCATGTGATTCTCGACCGCTTCGATCATCACTTCATGTTGCAGCGCGGGCGACGGCACTTGCATGCGGCGCGCGTTGCCAATCGCGGGATGCGGAATGTCGCCGTCACCGCCAATTTCATTTGACGTGTCCACGATCACGACGCGTTTTTGTTCGGACAAGACGCGCGCGGATTCGCGCAACATGGTCGTCTTGCCGACGCCGGGCCGCCCCAGCAACAAAATACTTTTTCCCGATTCAACCAAATCGCGAATAATTTCAATCGTGCCGTAATCAATATCGGCTTGCGACGCTTCGCGCGAATTGAGCGCGACGGCTTGACCGATATAGCGCGCTTCCGGCACGCGACCCAAATCAATCACAATCTCCAACAATTCTGCGGCGCGATTGATTTCATTCAAGCGCGTTTGTAAATGTTCGGGCAGGACGTTCAACAGCACGCCCAGTTCATCCGTAATTAATTGTTCCGTACTCAAATGCACCTCAATGGATCAGCGTCGAGTGACTAGCAGTTAGCGGAATTATACCACTGTCCCGATTTTTGCGTCAATGGAAAAAATCGCGCGCGTTATCGCGTAAATGATGAACGGCCGCCTGATTCGTTTTGACAGCGATGCCGGGCAGGTGTAAAATATCTCTCGTCAATTCGAACCTATTCTTGTGCTTGATATTGCCGCCCGCCTTTGAGCGTTCGTAAGGTGGGCGCGTTTCTTGTACTCTTTTGCGTCATTGCGCGCACATTCGCGGAGTTTATCCTGAACGAAGTGAAGGGCTCAGTGTAAACCATGTGGTGAGCGAAGCGAATCCATCCGCGAAGCAATCGCCGCGTGCCAATTTGGAGATTGCTTCGTCGGCAAAGACCGCTTCCTCGCAATGACAAATGGGATGGGGAATTGGTGGAGAAAAAAGAAAATCCCGGCGACGCGTACGGCGAAATGGATTTTTTCAATCCGGTCGTGTCGCAAAAAGAAAAAATGCGCGGCGCGCACGTTGGCGATCAACACATCCGCATCAAACCGTCCGAACATTTCAAAACGGTTTCGCCCGGCGTGGTGCAAGCGACCGAACGCGCGGTCATGCCGCGCAGCGCGCTCGAGCATGTGTGGTTTCGCATCAAAGGCGCGTTGATCGGTCAGGTGTTGGCAACGGAACGCGAAGCGCACGAACGGCTCACCAAACTCAAAGCGCTGGCGGTGTTTGGATCGGACGCGATTTCATCGTGCGCGTACGCGACCGAAGAAACATTGCTCATCCTCGTCGTCGCGGGAAATGCCGCGCTCGGAATTTCATTTTACACCGCGCTCGCGATCGCGATTTTACTTTCGATCATCGCGTTTTCGTATCGGCAAACGATTCACGCGTATCCACAGGGCGGCGGATCGTACAGCGTCAGCCGCGAAAATTTGGGACAACTGGCTGGGCTGGTCGCGGCGGCGGCATTGTTGATAGATTATGTGTTGACCGTTTCGGTTTCCATCGCGGCGGGCGCGGCGGCGGTCAGTTCTGCGATTGTCGCGTCGGGTTATGGCGCGCAGATCGAATCGCTGGAGAAATTGCTACCGCACAATTTCAATTTGAATGTTCTGCTCTCGCTTTTTTTCATCGGACTGATCACGCTTGGAAATTTGCGCGGCATTCGCGAAGCCGGAAGCATTTTTGCGGTCCCCACCTATTTGTTTATCGGCAGTTTGAGTTTGATGATTGGAATTGGATTATTCAAAGCCGCGACGGGGACGCTCGCGCCCGTTGAGACGCCGCCAATTTTGAAACAATCTGAGCCGCTCGCGTTTTGGTTAGTGTTGCGCGCGTTTTCTGCGGGCGCGGTTGCAATGAGCGGCACGGAAGCAATTTCAAATGGCGTGCCCGCTTTCAAAAAACCCGAAGCGATCAATGCGGCGACGACGCTCACGGTTATGGCGACGCTGTTGAGCGCGTTCTTTCTCGGCATTTCTTTTCTAGCAACTCGCATGGAACTGGTGCCGAATCACGACGAAACGATCATCTCGCAGATCGCGCGCGCGGTGTTTGGCACGGGAATTCTGTACTATATTTTTCAAATCGCGACGATGGGAATTCTCGTCATCGCCGCGAACACCGCCTTCGCCGATTTTCCGCGCCTGGCGTCGTTTCTCGCGCGCGATGATTTTCTGCCGCATCAATTTTTATATCGCGGAGATCGGCTCGCGTTCTCGACCGGCATTCTCGCGCTCGGATCATTGGGCGCGGTGTTGATCGTCGTCTTTGCGGGCGAGGTGAGCAGTCTCATTCATTTGTACGCGGTGGGTGTGTTTCTCGCGTTCACGATGTCGAATTCCGGAATGGTCGTGCGGTGGTGGAAAAAACGCGAGGAGAATTGGAAAACGAGTATGGTGATCAACGGCATCGGCGCAGTCCTGACGTTTATTATTCTCGTCATCATCATCCTCACAAAATTTGCGCTCGGCGCGTGGATCATCGTGATCGCGATTCCCGCGTTCGTGATTCTCTTTATGGGAATTCATCGCCATTATCAAGAAGTCAAAGCCGCGCTGCGGATGAGCGTAAATAAAATCGTGCCGCGCACGCTCAAGGTGCGCGTGTTGGTGATCGTTCCGAGTTTGAATTACGCGTCGCAACGCGCGCTCGCGTTTGCGCGGACGATCTCGCCGAATCTCGCGGCGGTGACGATCACGTTTGACCGCGCGAACGCGGAACGATTGCATCGAGAACTGCAAGCCTATGATCCACAAATTCCGCACATTATTCTCGAAGACCCCTATCGCGATTTCTACGAGCCGTTGCAACGCTATGTGGAAGCATTGCAACAACGCGATCCCGACGCGCACATTACGATTGTGATTCCTGAATTCATCGTCAAGCATTGGTGGGAAAAACACGCAATTCGTCGTCCCACTCCAAGGCAGTCCGACCGACCGCTACAGACATTATCATTTGGCGGAGAGACGGACGGTTAGAGAATTCACGATTCAGTACGAGGCAGAGATTGACGGCGAATGGCTGGAAATTATACGCTACGACACGGCGCATGGTAGACCGCACAAGGATTTGGTTCATCCCGATGGCACGGAGACCAAAGAGGAATTTCCAAATTATTCCAATGCCGAAGTTTTGACACTCGGACAGAACGATATTCGCAAAAACTGGAAGAAATACCGCGAGCAATATGAAAAAGAAATGAGGAAAATCAAATGAGCAATCTATTTGAAGAAAAATACGACGAGTTGTTTACCGAATTCAATCGCTATGTGGTAGAGCATGCCGAATTTGCCAAACGGATTCCGCAGGATGCGTTAATCGTTCTGTTAGCCAAAAGTGATCTCGAATTTAACCGCGAAAATCTGAAGCGCGTCAAAAAATATCTGCGACACGATGACAAGCCCGCGCGCCAGATCGTCTACGTCCAAGTGGGACGCCTTGCGCCGATCAAATCTCGCATGCGTAATCCGCGTTTGCTAACGCGCGCGCCGGAATATGCGGTCTCATAAACGCTTCGTTGAAGCGTGGGCTGAAATACATCAAGCCGAGTTGTTGGCTGATTGGAAACGTCTGTTATCAAAAGACAAACCTTTGCCGATTGAGCCGTTAAAGTAGGATAACACTATGAACCATCCAATTTATCGCGTCCGTTCATTCGAGATCGTCGCGCCATATACTTTACGCGTATCGTTTGATGATGGCACAACCGAAACGATTGACTTTCAACCGATTCTCTTCGGAGAACTATTCGGACCTTTGCGCGACTTGGTT
>JACQEA010000242.1 GCA_016200825.1 Chloroflexota bacterium
CGCGCTATGTGCTCGTGATGTTTCCCGTGTTTCTGCTGTGGGCAAAGTGGGGCGCGCGCGCGTGGGTGAATCGCGCGATGGTGTACGCGTCGTTCGCGTTACAATTATTTTTTAGCGCGCAATTCTTTTTGTGGGGTTGGGTCGGATGATTTCGCGCCGTGAGTGGAAGTTCGCGATTGTTGTCGCGCTCGCCGCGATTTTGTTACAACAAATTCCGTACGCGCTCGGTTACGCGTTCGCGCGCGCGGACACGGAATATCAAGGGCTGTTGGTGAACGTCGAGGATTTCAGTTATCACGCGATCATGTTGCAAGGATTTGACGGCGCGTGGCAATATCATATTCAGTTCACGTCGGAAGAACACGCGCCCGCATTCATTTATGGATTTTATCTCGCGCTCGGACATCTCGCGCGCGGGTTGGGTATTTCGGTTATCGCGATGTGGCACGCCGCGCGCATCGCGTCCGCGTTCGCGCTTTTTCTCGCGACCTTCGCGTTCATCGCGCAATTCATTCGCGATGAACGCGCGCGGCGCGTCGCGTATCTGCTCGCGCTCTTTGGCGCGGGATTCGATTGGATTCTTTTTCCGTGGGAGTCTTTGAATATCGTTGGCGCAGCGCCGATTGATTTTCGAATGCCCGAAGCGCATTTGTTTTACAGCGCGCTGACCTATCCGCATTATTCAATTGCCATCGTCCTGATCTTAGGCGTTTTCTGGTTCGCGCAGAGCGCGTTAAACGAAAACCGTATTGGTTTTGCAATGGCGGCAGGAATTTGTAATTTGGCATTAGTCATTGTTTATCCTTTCCTGATTTATCTCACCGCGAGCGTTCTCGGCGTCTATTGGTTTGGGCTCTGCGTGCGCGCGCAGAAAATTCAGTGGCGCGCGGCATATTTGCTTCTCAGCGCGTTTATTTTTTCCTTGCCCTTACTGTTCTATTACGCGTTCGTCTTGCAAACAAATTTCGTTTTGAAAATTTGGAACGCGCAAGCGACCACGCTCTCGCCGAATCCGTTGCATTATTTTTTCGCGTACGGCGCGATGATTGCAATGGGCATCGCGTCATTGCGAGCGACCCAAGGGAGCGAAGCAATCCCCGTGAAACTTGGAGATTGCTTGGTCGCGAAAATTGCTCCTCGCAATGACGGCTTGCTCCTTTGGATTTGGGTTTTGGTTGTTGGGATTTTACTTTACGCGCCGCTGAACGCGCAACGCCGTTTTGTCGAAGGCGTCCAGATTCCGCTCGCGATTCTCGCGACGATTGGTTTGTTTGAAATTATTTTGCCGCGCTTGGAACGCGCGCGCGCGTTTGCCGCGCGCGCGACGCGTCCGCGTTATTCGCGCGCGGGTCTGCGCCGATTGTTGCTCGCCGCGTTCGTGTCTATAATCAGTCTCGCGAATGTCGCGATTCTCGCGCGGCTGACATATTTGACCGTCGTCGAACAACCCGACGCGTTTTTTCGCGCGCGCGATGAGATCGCGGCGGTGGATTGGCTGCGCGCGAACGCGTCGCGCGCCGAAATAGTTTTAGCGGCTTATTGGACGGGCAGTTTCATTCCCGCGCGCGCGGGCACGCGCGTGTTTGTCGGGCAACGCTACGAGACAGTAGATTTTGAAAAGAAAATGGAGACCGCGCAAAAATTTTTTGACGCGGCAAGCGAGGACGCGTGGCGGCGCGCGTTGCTCGCGCAGTATCACATCGCTTTTATTTTTCAAGGACCGCGCGAGCGCGCGTTGGGCGCATTCGATTTCGCGCGCGCGGATTATCTGGAACGCGCGTATGCAAATGACACGGTGATTATTTACAAGGTCAAGCGATGAAAAATTTGCGCCCGTACATTTTGCTTTTCATTCTGACTTTAGCGTTTCGCATTCTAACTGCCTTGCCGCTTCAGCACGCGGGTTATATGGACGCGTCGTACACCATGCATGTTGCCGAAAATCTCGCGCGCGTCCGCGGATTTGTCGAAGATGTTTTGTGGAATTATCTCGATAATCCAAGCGGACTGCCGCATCCGAGTAATTTGTATTGGATGCCGCTTCCGTCGCTGTTGATCGCGCCCTGGTTCGCGATTTTTGGCGCGGCGTACCGCATCGCGCAGATTCCATTTATTTTGCTTTCATCTCTGCTTCCGCTGTTCACATTTTATCTTGCCAGAAAAATTTTCGCGCGCGATGATGCAACGGCGCGTGTTGAGGAAATCTCCTTGATCGATCCTTCAAGAGTCCGCGCCGTTGCATCAGATTACGCGTGGGCGGCGGCGCTCTTCACCGCGTTCAGTGGATTCTATACAATTTACTGGGTCTCGCCGGATAATTTTACGCCGTTCGCGCTGACTGCCGCTTTCTGTCTTTACGCGATTGCGCGCGGTGTGGAAGAAATGGGACGCGGATTCACGCGGATAAAATCGGATCAAGAACAAAAAATGTTCGATGTCATTGCGAGCAACGCAGAGGCAAAGCAATCTCCAAGTCGCACGGAGATCGCTTCGTCGCAAGGAGTTTATCCTGAGCGGAGCGAAGGACTTCTCGCAACGACAAGCACGCGTTGGTTTTTTCTCGCGGGAATTCTCGCCGCGCTCTCGCATCTTGCGCGCGTAGATGGAATTTTATTGCTCGCGGTCGTGCCTTTAGCAATCATCTTCTCCTTACGCAAGATGATTTTCGCCCCACGTTCCTCGTCTTTTGTTTTTCGCTTTTTGCTTTTCGCTTTTAGCTTTTTGTTTGGCTATTTGCTTTTCATGCTGCCTTGGTTCGCGCGCAATTATTTCGCGGTCGGCAATCCGTATCCGAGCGCGGGAACAAAAACAATATTCCTGACGAACTATGATGAACTTTTTCGCTTTACCGACGACCTAACCCTCGAGCGCTACCTCGCGTGGGGCGCGGGGAATATTTTTGAATCGAAACTGGTCGCGGCGGCGCGCAACGTCTTCATCATCGTGTTCGGCGATTTGCAAGTTTTTCTCGCGCCGTTCGCGCTGATTGGGTGGTGGCAACTCCGCAATAATAAATATTTTTTGCCCTTCACGATTTATTTTTTGCTCCTCTTTTTCGCGATGACGTTACTCTTTACCTTCCCTTCGTGGCGCGGCTCGTTGCTGCATTCCGCGACCGCGCTCTTGCCTTTTCTCGCGATTGCCGCGCCGCGCGGAATTGACGCGGCGGTTGAATTTATCGCGCGCAAACGAAAAACGTGGGACGCGGCAATCGCCGCGCGATTTTTTCGCGCGGGCTTTGTGGGCATGGCGATTTTTTTCAGCGTTTTTTTGTACGCGCAAGGCGTGTTCGATTTTCAAGTGAGCGAAGCGAGCACGATTCCGTTGTGGAATGATCGCGACGCGCACTATCCGCAAATCGCGCGCTGGTTGGATGCAAACGCGCGCGCGGACGATAGCGTGATGGTCATTGACCCGCCGTCGTTTTACAATGTGAGCCATCGCCGCGCGCTGATGTTGCCAACGGATAGCGCGGAGGCAATCTTCGCCGCGGCGCGCAAATACAACGCGCGCTATTTCATTTTGGAATTCGATCATCCGCGCCCGTTGCAAGAGTTGTATGCCGAAAAAATTTCAATCGTGGGTTTTACGCGCGTCGCCATTTTTCGCGACGCGTTGAATCGTCGCGTGTTCGTGTACGAGATCGCGCAATAAAATTTCGAGCGCCATAGCTTTTTTTTGATTCACTCGCGACTCAGTTTTGATCGAATCATCGCGATAATTTTCAAAAAGAATTTTTTCCAAGTCAAAGGCAAACCGTGCAATCAGTTTCCGTAACGCGCGCGAACCAAACGCGCGCCGCAAAAATAAAATCGCGCGCTTACATTCTCGCGTGGCTCGTATTCCTCGCGTTCGGCGGGTTGGCATTTGTCATCGCGCGCGACCAAGCGTGGATGATCAATCGCGATTTTTTTACGTTTTGGGGCGGCGCGCGCGGCTTGATGGACGGCGCGAATCTGTACGCGCCCGCCGAGTGGGCGCGCGTGACGCAAGCAAACGGCAGTACGTGGTTGCCGAACCCGATTTTTATTTACGCGCCGCCCACCGCGATTTTTTTCGCGCCGCTTGCCGCGTTGCCGATTGAAATTGCGAGTGTGGTGTGGGTTTGGCTCAGTGAAATTTTTATCGCGTTGACGGTTTTGATTGTGGCGCGCAGTCAGCATTTGAGTGCGGTGGGAAAATTCGCGCCGCTGTGGGGATTGGGTTTTGCATTCTTCTTGCCGGTCACGTTGACTTTATTGATGGGACAAATTTCCGCGCTTGGATTGTTGATCGTCGCTCTCACGCTGGCGTTGTGGCGTCGCGGCAATTGGTTGCGCGGCGGCGTGATGCTGGGCTTGGCAATCATCAAACCCCAACCCTTAATTTTTTTTATTCCCGCGATTTCGCTGTGGCTAATTCTTAATCGCCGCTGGCGCGCGGTGGGCGGAATCGCGTTATCCTTTGGAGTGAGCACCGTTGCATCGCTTCTGCTCTTTCCAAATTTTTTTCCCGATTGGCAGAGCGCGACGGTAAGTAAAATCAGTGGAGTCGCCGCGCGGATGCCAACCGTTTTGGGATTCGTTTTAGATTTATTTCAAGATTCGTCATTTGGAATTTCGATCGCGGCAATCGCGATTGCGGTTAGCGTGGCGTTGGGTCTTCTGTCTGTGGTGCGGCAAAAAAACGCGGACGTATTTGAAATCGCGAGCGCGCTGTTAATTCTTTCGCTTTTCGTCGCGCCGTATTTGTGGAATTACGATCAAATTTTGCTGCTCATTCCTTTGACGCTTGCTTTGATTTGGTTCGATCAACGCGGCGCGCCGTTTTGGCTCAGCGCGTCGCTCCCGCTCTTGTTCGATATTTTTGCATGGAGTTTGTTCGCGCTTGCCGCGTTGCGCGGGCGCGATTCGCCCGGCGTGCTGTTGCCGATACTGATCGGTTTTTATTTCTGGTTCGCGTATAAGCGAAATGAAACTCGCTAGCACATTATTCGCGCTCAGCGCAATCATTCTCGTCGGCGCGATTTATTTCACCGACGCAAACCTGCGCGCGTCTGCGCGCGAAAACGCTCAGCGCGATTTATCCGCGCGCGCGAAAAATCTGGCGGATGCGATTGATCGCAACTTGCAAACGCGATTGATTCAAACGCTGACCTTCGCCGCGTTGCCATCTCTGCGCGGGTTTGCCGCGTCGGATGAAACAGGCCGCGCGTCGCGCACTGCGATCGCGCAAAATGAATTGCAAGCGTTCGTTGCCGCCGATCCAAACTTGCGCGCCGCGTTTATTCTCGACGCGGCGGGCAGTGTAGTTTTGGCGACGGATGAAACGATGCGCGCGAGTTTTGCTGAACGATTATTTTTTCGCGCCGCGATGAGCGGTCAATTGTTCGCGTCTGCGCCCGCGAAAGATTTTGGCGAGGTGTCGCAATATTATTCCGCGCCGCTGATTGACAATGCGGGGAATGTCGCGGGCGTGTTGGTGTTACGCGTCGCGGTCCAAGAATTTTGGAATGGGATTGGAAAAAATGAAATGGTGGTGGATGAGAATGGCATCCTCATCGCGGATGGTTCGGATAAACCGCAAACATTTTTCGCGCTCGCGCCCATCGCGGGAGAAACCTACAATCAATTGATCGCCGAACGACGTTACGGCGCAGAGCAAGGCGCGCTGCGTTTTTCTAATCGCGCGGCGCTCGCGAGTTTCAGCAAGGTTGATAGCGCGGGCGAGTTTGTTTTTTCAGATGCAAACACACCGATCACTTTTGGCGCGGCGCGTAAATTGCAAACCAATCTTTGGCGCGTGGTCATTTTGCAAACGGAAGAGTTGCTGAACGCGCCCGCGCGCGCCGCGTTATTTGAAGCAATGAAATTTGGTACGCTAACATTTCTCGCGGGCGTCGCGTTTATGATTGCGTTCCATCGTTGGCGCGCGGAGAAAAATTGAGAAGGCAAAATTTATTTCTCATCCTGCTCGCGTTCATCAGCGCAGGCGTGTATCTTGCGCTTTCCGCATCGCGCGGCGCGGTTGGTTTTCCGCTCGACGACGCGTGGATTCATCAAGTGTACGCGCGCAATCTCGGCACGCGCGGCGAGTTTGCATTTTTCGCGGGGCAACCGAGCGCGGGCTCGACTGCGCCGCTGTGGACAATATTCTTAGCGGTTGGATATTTTTTGCGAATTGATTTTCACGCGTGGACGTACGTTGTTGTCGCGATGCTGATGGGCGCGAGCGTAATCTTGGCGGGTCGAGTTGGCGAAAGAATTTTCGCAACTCGCAATTCGCAAATCGAAAATCATTTTCTAGTTCCAAGCCCCAAGTCTCAGACTTGGCTTTTCGCTTTTAGCTTGTCGCTTTTCACTTTGCTTGAATGGCATTTGTCTTGGAGCGCGGTGAGCGGAATGGAAATTCCGTTGTTTGTTTTTCTGTCGTTGCTTTTGCTGGAAAGATTTTATGCGCGCGAGCGCGCGTGGTTGTTAGGAATTATCGGCGCGTTGCTCACGCTCACGCGACCAGAAGGCGCGGTGTTGGCGGGGATTGTGGCTGCCTCTGTCATTGCGAGGAGGATCGAAGCGACGACGAAGCAATCTCCAACTGTTCCTAGGGGATTGCTTCGCTTCGCTCGCAATGACGTAATGTTTTTTGGTTTTGGTTTTGCATTTCTCCTCGCGCCTTACCTTCTTTTCAATCTTGCGGTCAGCGGAAATATTTTCCCGAATACTTTTTTCGCCAAGAACGCGGAATATCAGATCATCATCGAGCGCGTGCCGTTTGTGATTCGCTATTTGCAATTACTGTTCATTCCATTTATCGGCGCGCAGACTCTGTTGATTCCCGCGATGCTCTTTGCGGTTTTTCATTTCGTCAAACGCAGAAATTTTTTCGGGCTGATTCCGCTTGCGTGGATTTTGCTTTTGCCCGCGCTCTATGCGTTGCGTTTGCCGGTTGCGTATCAGCACGGAAGATACGAAATGCCAATCATTCCGTTCATTGTGATGTATGGTATTGGAGGAATGTTTTTGTTGTTCGAACGCGTCAAGAATTTTGTTTTTCGCGCGACGTACGCGCTCGCGCCTGCCGCGACACTCATCGCGTTTTGGTTTATCGGGGCGAACGCGTATGCAACCGATGTCGCGATCATTGATTGCGAGATGGTGCAGACCGCGCGCTGGGTCGCGCAAAATGTGCCGCGCGATGCGCGCGTCGCCGCGCACGACATCGGCGCGCTGGGATATTATTACGACAAACCGTTTATTGATTTAGCGGGATTGGTGTCGCCTGAAGTGATTCCATTCATCCGCGATGAAAATCGTTTGCGTGAATATTTATTTTCACGCAGTACTCAATACGCAATCTTTTTCCCCGACTGGTATCCCGCGCTCGATTCCGATCCGCGCTTTGCGCGCGTTTTTCAAACCGATTGCGCGGTGACGCGGCGGGAGGGCGGAACGAATATGGTGGTGTACAAAATTGTGTTGACAGGGAAATGAGGGGGATTTATAATTGTTTCGTGGAGGACAAAATGACTCAACTCGAGAAAACAATTGGCCAATTGCCGCCGAATATGCAGAAGGAAGTGCAAGATTTCGCAGAGTTCTTGCTCGCACGAACTAAACAAAAAAAGAATAACCAGAAACCAAAGCACTTGCGCATGGATTGGGCAGGCGCACTGAAAGAGTATCGCGACCAATTCACGTCGGTTGAATTGCAAAAGAAATCATTAGATTGGTGGGGAACGTGAAGTACCTCGTAGATACCAATATCTGGCTTGAGATGTTGTTGGGACAAGAAAAAGCAAACGAAGTGCGCCAATTCATTCTCAGAATTGATTCACGTTTTCTGGTTGTGACCGAGTTTTCGCTATATTCGTTGGGCATCATTCTGACGCGACTAAAAAAAGATCAAGCAGTTAGAGAGTTTCTGGAGGATTTACAACAGAACGACACAAACCTTATTCGGTTGGACACAGAAGGGCTCAAGGAATCATTGATTTTGCGACAGAAACACGAACTTGATTTTGATGATGCCTATCAATTTGCGGTTGCCGAGAAATACGATTTGATCATTGTGAGTTTTGACAAAGATTTTGACAAGACGCCGCGTGGAAGAAAAACTCCAAGGGAAGCGTGAATTAGTTTGAGGAATTGATGCAGAAGATAATTTCTTCGATGGTTTTTGCAATTTTTTTCTTTGCATCAGCTTGCGCGCCCGCGCCGACAGCGACAGCGCCTACTGCCTCCGCAACCGTTGCTTCCACTGCAACATCTCCATTACCGACAACGACGGCAACTGCTGTTGTGCCAATAACAAAAGTTCCGCCCACCGCGACGGCGACGCGGCTGGCAACCGCGACCCCAGAAAATTCTGTGGCCCTTGGCCCGCACGGGCTACTGATAAATCCAATCTCAAGTTTACCGCAAGGCCTTCAGCAGGCTCTAAATGGCATATTTCGCCCAGTAGGATATGATGAAGTGGGTCCGTACTATAGAAGCGTCCCTGGCCTTGTGATTGGACCGGCAGACAAAGCTACCGCTTTTTACACTAGCTTCATCTCCTACGATTCGAAAAGAAATAAAATCCAATTGGTGACGAGACAAAGCGGGCCAAAGTCTGAGAGATATTCAGGGGGGAAGATGTTGGTTTGTTATTTAACGGCAAAACCAAAGTTATAGAATACGTTTTTAAAGACAAAATATACAGAGAAACCAATGTAATTAATTTTCACCCCGGCGATACAATAAATGTAATTGCCTATGTAAACCAAGGCTCGCTTGAGATTACAATGTTGCTAAAGACTAATAATGATTGATTAAGAAAAAGGTTCTCGATCAATGATGGTAGGTTATTAAAAACAAAGCAAGAAAAAGTAGCCGTTGTCCAATGGCGCGGACAGTTGACTCCTAGAGTGGTGTCGCCATCAACGGCCCTCATTTTTCATTGACAACAATCCCTAGTTAACATATCTTGGTCGTAATGAACAAAAAGATTTTCTATGTGCTGATGGCTATCGTGGAAATTAATTCGCCATTC
>JACQEA010000243.1 GCA_016200825.1 Chloroflexota bacterium
GCGGGTGCGGCAATTGAAATTGCGATTTGGAATTTGGGGTTTGGCAAAACTATTTTTGCTCTCGCTTACGCTTTTCTCCCCTTGGCTCATGCGCGGCGCGCAGACGTACGGCTTCGCCGATCCGCTTGGCATTGCGCGGCACGATGCGATTGTCGTTGGACAACCAACGACAGCGGAAATGATCGCGCGATATGGATTCAATCACATCGCGTTCGATTATTTCGCGGTGACGACGAAATCGTTTTGGGCGCAGTTCGGATGGATGGGTGTGTTAGTGGATGATCGAATCTATGTCGCGCTGTTCATTTTGAGTGCGCTTGCCGCGTTTGGATTCGCGCTGTATGGCGCGAAAATATTGCGCCACCGCGATTTGCTCGCGCCGCCGCAATGGGCGAGTATCGAATTGTTTGCGATTCTAATAGTCGCCACGATTGCAGATTATCTCCTCTACAATTTGAAATTTTTTCAATTGCAGGGCCGCTATCTCTATCCCGCGATCATTCCGCTCGCGTTATTTGGCGTGACGGGCTTGCGCGAAATTTTCGCGCGCGATTATCATCGCGCAATGTTCGCCTTGCTCTATGTTGGAATGCTGGCGCTCGATGCAATATGTTTGTTCGCGTATGTCGTACCGCAATTGAAGGCATGATTCAAACCGCACATCGCGCTGAATTGAAATTTGAATTTTGGAGATGAGAAGAAAATGAAGATTGCAGATTTGCCGCGCATTCCGCTCGCGCAATTGCCGACACCGCTCGACGAATTACCGCGCTTGTCCGAAGATTTAGGCGTGCGCGTGCTGATGAAACGCGATGATCTGACCGGATTCGCGCTGGGCGGCAACAAGGCGCGCAAATTAGAATTTCTGATTGCGGACGCGCTCGCACAACGCGCGGATATTATCGTCACGGGCGGCGGCGCGCAATCGAATCATATTCGGATGACTGCCGCCGCCGCGCGCAAAGTGGGATTAGACGCGCGCGCGTTGGTGTTCGGTGAAATGCCCGCAGAGGTCAATGGCAATCTTTTGCTCGACGACTTGTTAGGGGTTGAAATTATTCATACGCCTAACGATGATCGTGTGCGCGCGGAGCAGATGCTCATCGAAATCGCCGACGATTTGAAACAGCAAGGTCGCCGACCGTATTTGATTCCAATCGGTGGCTCGACCGTTCTCGGTTGCATTTCGTATCTGCTCGCAGTGGGCGAAATGCGCGAGCAACTCGCCGCGCGCGCAATTTCGCCGGATCATATTTTTATCACGACCGGATCGTGCGGTACGCACGCCGGTGTGCTGACGGGTCTCAAATATTATGGGTCAACGATGTCACTTTATGGAATCAGTGTCGGTCGCCCAAAATCGGAATGCGAAGATCGCATCGCGACCTTGGTGAAAAAGACAGCCGATTTTATCGCGCCCGCGCTTTCCGTTCGCCCCAACGAAATAATTGTCTATGCTGATTACATTGGCAGAGGATATGCTTTGATCACACCCGAAGCGCGCGCGGCGATCAAACGCGTCGCGCGGCTGGAAGGAATTTTTCTCGATCAAGTTTATACCGGGAAAACAATGGCGGGTTTGATTGACCTGATTGCGCGCGGCAAGATCGCGCGCGGTTCGACGGTTGTATTTTGGCACACGGGCGGGATTCCGGGTTTGTTTGCTAACCCGGCTGATTTTCACGCCTAATTCATTTTGAGAATGGACGCATGAGTTATTATCCCTTGCTCTTGAACGCGATTTCCATAGAAAAAATTTGGGGCGGGCGGAATTTAGAAAAACTTTTCGCGAAAAATTTGCCGCCTAATCAGTTGATTGGTGAAACGTGGGAAGCGTGGGAGGGCTGCGAAATTGCAAACGGCAATTATGCCGGACAACAATTGGAACGCGTTGTTGAGCGTGATCCCGTTGGATTTTTGGGAACACGCGACAAAAGATTTCCGCTCCTTTTCAAATTTATTGACGCCCAAAAAGATTTGTCAGTTCAAGTCCACCCGGATGATCGCGCGGCGCAGAAATTAGAAAATTATCCGTTTGGAAAAACCGAAGCGTGGTACATTTTGGCGGCGGAACCCAACGCGCATTTGTTCGTCGGATTTCAGCGCGATACAACTAGCGCGCAAATCCGCGCGGCAATTGCAAATCAATCGCTCGTTGATTTACTCCAGCCGGTTCCGGTTCAGCGCGGCGATGTTGTGTTTGTTCCCGCCGGAAC
>JACQEA010000244.1 GCA_016200825.1 Chloroflexota bacterium
CCGCGCTCGCGATGCTGTACTTTATTGTGCGTGAAGCCAGAGAAGCATTGAAGGGATAAATCTGTTCTCATCAAATCTGCGAAGCACATCTTGATTCAATATGACTTTGCCGCTTGCCAAAATCGTGCGTGGACGCGTCAGAGTTTAGCAAACTTTGCAAAAGAACTCGCCGTCACAACCGATTGGCATTTCACTTGACACGCGCAACAAAAAAAACGTGCGGCGCATTTGTATCTGCGTCGCACGTTTCTAATTTCTAACATTGGGCGACCGCGAGGATCGCCTCTACAAATTTATTCTTTCACTTCGCGAAATTCACCTTCGACTGTTTCTCCACCGCCCGGCTTTTGCGTTTCGCCGGATTCTCCGTCCGGCGGAGGCGGCGCGCCTGCGCCCGGCGCGCCGGTGGCTTGATACATTTTTTCGCCCATCTTTTGCAACGCCTTGGCGAGGTCTTCCGTTTTCGTTTTGATTGCCGCGAGATCTTTTTCGCCCATCACCTTGCGCAAATCCGCAACCTTGCTTTCGATTTCACTTTTCATTTCGGCGGGCATTTTGTCGCCCAGATCGCGGACCAGTTTTTCCGCTTGATACACGCCCGAATCGGCATTGTTGCGAATTTCGATTTCTTCTTTGCGCTGGCGGTCTTCGTCCGCGAATTTCTCCGCGTCTTTGACCATTTGCTCGACTTCATTTTTCGATAAACCGCTCGACGCGGTGATCGTAATTTTTTGTTCGCGATTCGTCGCCTTGTCCTTCGCGGTCACATTCACGATGCCGTTCGCGTCGATATCAAACGAAACTTCGACCTGCGGAACGCCGCGCGGCGCGGGCGGCAGTCCATCGAGAATAAATCGGCCGAGCGATTTATTATCCGCCGCCATCGGTCGTTCGCCTTGCAAAACATGAATCTCAACTTGCGTTTGCATATCCGCCGCGGTCGAAAAGACTTGAGCTTTTTTCACCGGGATGGTTGTGTTGCGTTCGATGAGCGGCGTCGCAACTCCACCCAATGTTTCGATGCCGAGCGTGAGCGGCGTTACGTCGAGCAACAAAATATCTTTGACTTCTCCGCCCAACACACCGGCTTGCACTGCCGCGCCAATCGCGACGACTTCATCCGGATTGATGCCTTTGTGTGGTTCTTTCGTAAAAAGTTTTTGCACAACTTGCTGAACCATTGGCATACGCGTTTGCCCGCCCACCAAAACGACTTCGTCAATTTGCGGCGGCTGCGTTTTCGCGTCTTCGAGCGCGCGCTTGACCGGGTTCATCGAATTTTCAACGAGGTCGCCGACGAGCTGTTCCAATTTCGCGCGCGTCAACGACAGCGTCAAATGTTTTGGACCCGACGCGTCGGCGGTGATAAACGGCAAATTGATTTCGCTCTGCATCACCGACGACAATTCAATCTTGGCTTTTTCCGCCGATTCCTTCAAGCGTTGTAACGCCATCCGATCTTTGCCCAGATCAATTCCTGATTCTTTGCGAAATTCTTCGACGATCCATTGAATAATCCGTTGATCAAAATCGTCGCCGCCGAGAAACGTGTCGCCGTTTGTAGATTTCACTTCGAACACGCCTTCACCCAGCGACAAGACGGAAATATCAAACGTGCCGCCGCCTAAATCGTACACCGCGATCGTTTCATCTTTTTTCTTATCCAGTCCGTACGCCAACGACGACGCGGTTGGTTCGTTGATGATGCGCAAAACTTCCAGCCCCGCGATCTTGCCCGCGTCTTTGGTCGCTTGCCGTTGCGAATCGTTGAAATACGCGGGCACGGTGATCACCGCTTGCGTTACTTTTTCGCCGAGAAACGCCTCCGCGTCTTGTTTCAATTTCCCTAGAATCATCGCGGAAATTTCCGGCGGCGAGTATTGGCGGCCTTGAATCTCGACCCACGCGTCGCCATTCGACGCTTCCACGATTTTGTACGGCAAAATTTTGCGCGCCTTTTGAACTTCGGGTTCGCTAAATTTGCGCCCCATCAATCGTTTGATCGAATAGATTGTGTTTTCTGGATTCGTAATCGCTTGCCGCTTGGCGACTTGTCCGACCAATCGTTCGCCGCCTTTAGCAAACGCAACGACCGATGGAAGCAATCGCGATCCTTCGGCAGTGGGGATGACAACCGGCTCGCCGCCTTGCATCACCGCCACAACCGAGTTCGTTGTTCCCAGATCAATCCCGACAATTTTTGATTTAGTTGCCATGTCAATTAACTCCTTGTTTCAAGTTTCAGATTTCAGGTCGCAGGTCGCACGTCTCAAAATAATCTGCAACTTGTGACCTGCGACTTGTGACTATTCTTTCTTCTTCGCCACTTTGACCAACGTAGGTCTCAACACTCTCTCGCCTAGTTTGTATCCTTTTTGCAGTTCCGCCATCACAACGCCGTCTTCAAACTGATCGGTCTCTTCGTGGATCACCGCTTCATGAAAATTTGGATCGAATGATTTGTTCAGCGCGTCAATCGGGACGAGTCCCTCCGCTTCAAAAACCCCGCGCAGTTTGCGCGCAATGATCATCACCCCATCAATCCACGTCAGTTCGCGCAAATTATCCGGGATCGTCTGCTCGGCGCGATCAAAATCATCCAGCACCGCTAACAAGCGCAGAAATCTTTTTCGGTGCGTTTGCGAAAGTTCGATAAATCCGCCGCGGCGCGGCGCCAATTGTCGAGATATTCCGCCGTTTTCGCGCGCTCATCGTCCAATAATTTTTTCAGCGCGACCGGATCTTCTGTTTCCTCCGCGACGAGGGTAGGTGATTCCGTTTCTTTTTTTTCTGCTCCATTTTCCTTTGCTTCATCCGCCATGCCATCCTCCGAAATTATCCATACATGCGCGCCATCATATCATCCAACAACGATGACACATATCGCACCGCGCCAATCGCGCGCGGATAATCCATGCGTTGCGGACCCAACAAACTGATCACGCCGCTCGCGTCCGGCAAACCATAGCGCGCCAAAACTAAACTGTATGCGCTCATCTCATCCTGCTGACTTTCGCCGCCGATGATCACTTGCACGCCGCGCGTGGGCGCAAGCCCGCTCAACACTTGCTCCAAAAAATATTGGCGTTCCAAAATCTCCAACAACGCCTGCGCGCGATCAATCGCGGAAAATTCCGGTTGGCGCAAGATCGCCGGGATGCCATCGCGATACACTTCGCGCTCGGCGCGTTGATCCACTTGTTGCATCATTTCCACCACCGCGCGCGTGATTCGATTTTCAAAATCGTCCGCGCTCGTCCGCGCGCGAATCTGCGCGGCATCGCGCCCCGCCATTTTTTGATTCAAGCGATTGGAAAGCGATTCCAACTCGGCTTGCGGAAACGTTTGATCCAACGTGAGCATTTGCTGTTTCAAAATGCCGCCGTGCAAAACCAAAACTAACAACGCGACTTGATCGTTGATCGCGACAATCTGTAAATGCTTCAACGTACTGCGCGATGACTGCGGTGACGTGACCAGCGCCGCGATTTGTCCGGTATGCGCGAGCACCGCCGCCGCCAGCCGCATCCATTGATCAACGTCGAGCGCGACCTGAAAAAACTGATGTCGAATTGTGCGCTGTTCCACCACCGGTAATTCAAATTCATCCATCAACGATTCGACAAATAACCGATAACCTTTCTCCGTCGGAATTCGTCCCGCCGAAGTATGCGGATGCGTTAGAAATCCTTGCTCTTCCAACGCCGCCATTTCATTTCGAATCGTTGCGGAGCTCACACCAAGCCTGCGTCGCAACAACCGTTCGGATCCAACCGGCTCGGCGGACTCAACGTATTCCCGCACGATTAGCCCAAGAATCTGTTGTTGGCGAGATGTTAGATCAGCCATTAAACCTCGTTAGCACTCTCCCACCGAGAGTGCTAATATAATAGCATAAAAAAAAATCGTGTCAAGCCGTCCGGATTACAAAATGGTGACAGGCGTTCCGACTCTGGCTTGCAACTCTTGCGCCGCGTTTCCATCGCGAATCGCGATTTCCATCAACCCAAATGAATTTATCAGCGCGATCAATTCCCCGCGCGCGCCATCCGCGTACGTTTGCTTTAACCCGCGCAATTGCCGTCCGGCAATCTTGATCATCGGCTTGGATTTTGCCGCGTCCAAAGTTTCTGCTGAGAAATTCGTAATTAGATTTCCAAAACGATCAACGTGAATTATTTGTCCAACCTGTTCACCATTTCGATGTGTCCCAATCTTCGGAAACCAATCTGGCTCGCTTTTTAAATCAATTAGCTCGCCTAAATCGGTTAGCGGAACGCCTAAGGAAATATGCGCGGCGACCGGCGCGAAAATATCGCGGCCGTGAAAAGTATTGGAAATTTCGCGCAACCAATATTTTGATTCATTGAGAAGAAAAGTTTGCGTATTTGAATCCCTCGGCATCACAAGCGCGAGCACACCATTTGCCGGCGCGACAAAAAACATTCCGCGCGCGTTTGCAACAATCGGTTGCCGCGTAGTCCCAACGCCGGGATCCACGACGACCACGTGAATCGTCTTCGGCGGATAATACGCCGCGCTTGCGGCAATCACAAACGCGGCGTGCCGAATATTTTGCGGTTCAATGTCGTGCGTGATGTCCACAATCAGCGCGCGCGGATTGATCGAAAGAATCACGCCTTTTATCGCGCCGACAAATCCATCGCGCGTACCGAAATCGGTAGTAAGAGTAATAATGCGATTCATTATTTGCGAAACAATTTTAACTGATTTTCCACGTGTTGCAGTAGGGTTCGATTGCAAGTATAATTCCGCGCAATTCGCTTGTCAACGCAGACGGAGGAGAGATGGCAAAGACGCTCGTGATTTTAAATCCGGTTTCCGGCAACGGCGCGGCGGCTAAGGTCGCGCCCGCCATTCAAGCCGCGTTACGCGCGGGGGGATTAGATTTCGATTGGGTCGAAACGCGCGCGCGCGCGGAAGGCACCGCGCTTGCCGAAAAAGCCAAACGCGATGGCTATGAAAAAATTATCGCGATTGGCGGCGATGGCATTGTCCACGAAATCGTCAACGGCTTGATGCGCGGCAGCCACGCAGCGCCGGTCGGCACATTAGGTGTCATCCCCGCGGGAAATGGAAATGATTTTGCAAAAATGTTTCCACTCGGACCGGATTGGCGCGAGGCCGTTCAACGCGTTCTGGCTGGCAAAACGCGTTGGTTCGATGTTGGCAAAGTGACCGGCGATATTCCCGCGCCGGGAATTGATACGAACGTGCATTATTTCGACAACGGACTCGACACCGGTTTTGGCGCGCTCGCCGCAATGCATTCCGCCACATTGCCTTCGTTCATGAAAGGCACGGTCAAATATCTTGGCGCGATCGTCAAAGCGTTGACGAATTTTTACAATCCGCGCGTAAAAATTAATTTCGCGAATTATCCACCCCTCGAACAAACCACGATTATGCTGTGCGCGTCCATCGGTCAATGTTACGGCAACGCGTTTTGGTTAACGCCGACCGCGCAAGTGGACGACGGGTTGCTCGATGTAATGGTCGGCGCGCAAATGGGTCGCGGCGAAATTTTATCGTTCGTGCCGCGCATGATGAACAAAACGCATGTTGGTGACCCGCGCCTGCAATTCTTCAAAACTACGCGGCTCGTCATCGAATCGCCCGATCCATTGCCGGTTGAACTCGATGGCGAAATTCCCTTTGTCGCCGCGCATCGGTTGGAAATCGAAATATTGCCCAAGCGATTGCAAGTGATTGTTTGAGCGGCATGCTGATTCAATTTCTCATCGCGCTTTTTGCCGCGTATCTGATCGGTTCGATCCCGTTCGGCATTCTGATCGCGCGCGCGTTGAAACGCGTCGATCTGCGCGCGCACGGCAGTGGTCATACTGGCGCGATGAACGCGCTGCGTTCCGCCGGGAAAACGGCGGGCGTGCTAACTTTTCTCGCGGACGCGGGCAAAGCCATCTTCGCGATTTTTCTCGCGCGCCAATTAACCGGCGATGAATGGGCGAGCGCGCTCGCCGGAGTGCTTGTCATCACCGGTCATATTCTGCCGATCTATACGCGCTTTCATGGCGGAATGGGATTGGCGCCGAGCATTGGCGCGTTATTTGTGTTTGCTCCGCTTGCGCTCGCGGCAATTATCGCGTTATGGTTTCCGCTCAAATTTTTTCTCAAGCAATCACTCTACGCTTCGATGAGTGTGGCGCTGTTACTCACACCAATTTTATTTTTGCTCCGCGCCGATCCCGCCACATTTTTATTTGGCGCGGCGGCGAGCGCGATTATTTTTGCGCGTCACCTTGCTGATCTGCCGCGCACGCGCTCTAATTAAATATTTACGCAATCCGATTGACATTCATTCCCATTAGCCGCATAATCTTTTGCGCACATCAATTTGCATCAAAGGAAAAACTATTGTCCCTCGATTCCAACCTCTACCGTCAAGTGATGCGCCGCTTTGCGACCGGCGTTGCCATCCTCACCGTGCGCGACGGCGATCACTTGCACGGTATGACCGCGAACACATTTACTTCTGTCTCACTCGATCCGATTCTCATCCTCGTTTGTATTCAGCGGGTTAATGAAACGCACCAACACGTGACACGCGTTGGACATTTCGCGCTAAATATTTTGAGCGCCAATCAGCGCGAGCTCGCACAACGCTTTGCCAAACAAAGCCCGATGCCGGCCGAACCTTTCGGCGACATTCTCTATCACCGCGAAAATACCGGCGCGCCGATCCTAGACGATTGCATCGCCTACTTGGATTGCCGCGTCGTTGGATCGCACGAAGCCGGCACGCATACAATTTTTATTGGCGCGGTTCAAGCCGCCGGTTTTGGTTCCGCGCGCGACGCGCATCCCTTGCTTTGGTTCGCGCGCGAGTACGTTGATTTGGAAAAGTTACTCGTCCAAAATTAATTCTGCCGCGCGCGGCGCGCAGTGCAATGCCAATGCATCTCTTGATGATTTTTTTCGATGGGTGGGGTTTGGGCGCGGACGATCCGGCGACAAACCCTTTTTTGTCCGCCGCGCTTCCCACCTTGCGCGAATTATTTGACGGCGCGATGCCCACGCGCGATTCGGGCGCGCGCGCGTATTCGCGCGCGACGCTCATCCCAACCGATGCCACGCTCGATATGCCGGGCATTCCGCAATCCGGCACCGGACAAACCGCGATCATGACCGGACTCAACGCCGCGCGCGCGATTGGACAACACGACGGTCCGTACCCAAACGCCGCGCTCGTCGAATTATTGTCGCGCGAAAATATTTATCACCGGCTGCTCGCCCACAATTTGACTGTTGCGTTTGCGAACGCGTATCCGCCTTTTTTTTTCGAGCGACTCGCGCGCAACACCGCGCGCCGTTCCGCGCTTTCGCAAGCCGCCGCGGCGGCAGGCGTGCGCTATCGCGGCATTGACGATTTGCGCGCGGGCAAAGCCATCAGCCCGTTTGTCACGAACGATCGCTGGCGCGCGAACGGCGCGGACGTGCCGCTCATTACTGCGCGTCAAGCCGGACAAAATCTGGCGCGGCTCGCGCGCGAAAATAATTTTACGCTCTTTGAATATTTTCTCACCGATGTCGCCGGTCATAAACATCGCGGCGATCTGACCGCGCGCGTGCTGGAGGAAGTGGACCAAATTTTTCGCGGCGTCTTAGATGAATTGAATTTTTCCGATTCGCTTTTGCTCACCACAAGCGATCACGGCAACTTGGAAGATACAACTGCGCGCGCGCATACTCTAAATCCCGTGCCAACCATTCTCGTCGGCGCGCGCCGCGAAAAAATCGCGCCGCAGATTCACTCGATCACCGACATCGCTCCCGCAATTGTGGATTGGTTGACAAAATAAAACCGGCGACGCAGTTGTGAATCGCGTCGCCCGTTTTTCTTTCCAAGTCGATGAGACCTTTCGCGAAATAATTTTGCCGCCAAAGCTTGTCCTGAGTGTAGCGAAGGAACGCCAAGCGCGCGAAGAAAAAACAAGCGACAATGTCATGCTGAGCGTAGCGAAGCATCTTGTTGTTGCAATTAGATTCAAAGTCGAATAACAAGATTCTTCGCTTCCGGAGTTTATCCTGAGTGAAACGAAGGAGTCGCTCAGAATGACAACTTGGCGTTCTTTGCGTCTTTGCGGTGAGATTTTTTATTCTGCATGAGTTCTACTGATCACTGATTACTAATCGCTGTCCCCTCCACGCGTAACACTTGCACGTTCATGCATTCGTCATTTTCAAAACTCAAGCGCGCGCCTTCGCAATACCCCAACGCGTCGCCCCACGCGCGATGATCCGCGTCCGGCGCGCACGCAATCGCGCCGGCTTCAATCATTCCGCCATGCGAAATGACAAGCGCGCGTCCATTTTCCGGCAAAGCCGCAACCAACGCGCGCCACACGCGCGCCTGCTCTCGCGCGAAACGCGCGCCCGCGCCGCCGCGCGCAATCACTCGCGCGATGTTCGCAAATGATTGCGGCCAATTGATTTCCGCATTTGCATCACCCGGCATGATCCCGATTGCATCCGATTGTTCATCCACCGCGTAACCCATCGCGAGCGCGGTTTCAAACGCGCGCGGCAACGCGGCGGAGTTCGAGAATTTTCATTGCGTCGGAAATTGGATGTTAGAAGTTGGAAGTTGGAAGTTGGTTTTTGGAATTTGATTTTTGGGATTTGGGATTTGCTATTTAGCGATTTCCAAATTCTGCGCGTGAATAAATACCGTATCGCCATTCACGCTCACCTCAAACGAAAATTTTGCGATCGTCACGAAATAGCGACCATCCGCCTCGACCGGCGTTTCAAATCCACCCGCGCCGTATTGCGGCGCGTTCCCGCTGAACACAATCGTTTTGTTTTCATCCACGTCTTCGACGACAATCGCAATGTCCGCGCGCGGTA
>JACQEA010000226.1 GCA_016200825.1 Chloroflexota bacterium
AAAACGCCGCTGGGTTCGCGCGTCGATCGGCACGCGCATATCGGCAAAGGAAAAATCGGGCGCGCGGGATTCAAAAATATTATGAACGATGCGCGCTGGCGCGATTTGCCCGGCTTGCTCGAAACTCCGAAAGATGAAATGATGAAAGAGGATAAAGTAAATCTGCGCGCGTTGCGCAGAATGATTGTCCAAGCGTGAACGCGAATGCTCGCGAATTTTTTTCCTCGAAAAGTTTTTTCGCGCGCTCTTGACACTCCAATCCGATTACCATATAATCCCCGCTAGAACGATTGTTCAACATTGTCATTGCGAGGAGCGATTTTTGCGACGAAGCAATCCCCTAGTTACACGGAGATTGCTTCGCGGAGTTTACACTGAGCAAAGTGAATGTGCTCGCAATGACATTACCTGAAAAGAGGTTTTGAATGGACACCGTTGGTTACGTTGTCGGCGAAGTGCGTACGGATGAATTTACATTTGTCACGAATCGCGAAATCGCGCCGCCGCGTTTGGAATACATTGTCCTCACCGTTCAAGAACCGACGCGCAAAATTGATGTGCTTGCGCAAGTCACTTCGCTTTCCGTTTCCTCGCGCTTGCTCGACACCTCGCTCGGTTACGCCGAAGTGGAATCCATTCTCAATCGTTTGAAATCCTCGCCGCCGATCGTGCAAGGCAACGCGAAAGTTCTAGGATTTTTAGATAATGGCGCGGTGCGCTATCCGCGTCACGCCGCGACGCCCGGCACGGCGGTCACGCTCGCGCCGGATAAATTGTTGCGCGAATTTTTTTCCGCGAATATCGAAAGTGGAATCGAAATCGGCACGCTGATCAATCGCGATTCGGTCCCCGTACTCCTCAACCCCAACGGTTTGCGCCGACACCTCGCGGTGATCGCGCAAACCGGCGCGGGCAAATCGTACACGGTCGGCGTGATTCTCGAAAAACTTTTGCAACTCGGCGGCACGGTTGTCGTCTTCGATCCGAACAGCGATTATGTGCTGATGCGCCGCGACGAAAAAAATCGCGCGACGAATTTTGCCGAGCGCGTCGAAGTTTATCGGTTGCCCACGACGCAAGCCGGGCGCATTCCCGACAACGAAATCGGCGGCGCGAAAAAATTCGAAATGCAATTTTCCAAACTCGAAGTGGAAGAAATTTCCGCAATGACGGGTATCGGCGCGACCTCGACGAATATTCGCAAAGCATTGCAAGTTGTATGGGACAAACTGCAGGGCCGCGATTACACCGCGAAAGAATTTTTGCAAGAGTTGGAAAATCTTGCCGACGGCGCCGATGCGATAGCGCAACAAGGAATTCCGCGCGGACCGCGCGGCGTGGTGAATCCTGCGATTGGCGACGCGGACGAATTTTCTAAAAACGTCGCGCGGGTGCGCGCGCAAAAATCGGGACGCGCAGCGGATTGGTTAGATGAAGCGGTGCCGCCCACGGAAGAAATCGCGGAAGAAGAAACCGCACCGCGTAGTGAGAAATCGAACAACGCGCGCGGACCATCGTTCGACGCGATGATGGGCGCGCAAAAAGCGCTCAAGTACGTTGAGAAATTAACCCGACTAGATATTTGGGGCTTTCACGAAGTCAAAGTTGAAGAACTCGTGAAACCAATGGCATTGTCCGTTTTGGATCTCGCGGGCGTGGATCAATGGATCGCGGAATTTATCGTTGCGAAAATATTGAACGATACGTGGGGCCTCGCGGTGAATCAGGGTTTGCCGCGTCCGGTCTTTTTTGTTTTGGAAGAGGCGCACAATTTTGTGCCGGGCGGACAAGGCGCGCAATCGCTCGCCGCGCAAATCATCAAGCGCATCGCGTCCGAAGGTCGCAAGTTTGGAATTTTTTTAGTGCTCATCACGCAACGCCCGTACAAAGTTCACGGCGATACGCTCTCGCAATGCAACTCGCAAATTATTATGCGGCTCACGAACCCGCAAGACCAACAAGCGATTCGCCTTTCATCGGAATCCATCAGCGAAGGATTACTGGGAGATTTACCGGGTTTGAATGTGGGTGAAGCAGTCGTGTTGGGTCCGCTCGTGCGCGTGCCGGTGATGGT
>JACQEA010000227.1 GCA_016200825.1 Chloroflexota bacterium
CGAATGGCTGATAGCCAAAAGCAAATCGCATTCGCAATGCGCGATTCGCGATCTGCAATCCGCCATATGCAATCTGCTATTTTCTGCCGAATTCTTTTTCCAACATTCCAACATTCAACTGAATCACCGTCGGTCGTCCGTGCGGGCACGTGCGCGGCGACGCGGTTTGTTCCAATTGGCGAATCAACTCGCGCATTTCTTCCAACGCCATTGCCATTCCGCCTTTCACCGCGATGCTTTTGCAAATGCTCGTGATCAAACGCGCGTCGACAGATTTTTCCAATGGCTCTTCGCCCTGCTCCATCTCATCCAAAATTTCGATGAGCGCGGCGCGCGGTTCATTTTTTTTCAACGCGGCTGGCACCGCGCGCAACAAAATCGTTTGATTGCCGAAAGGTTCGATACGAAAACCGTACGCCGCGAGCGTCTCCTTATTCGCGTCGAGCGCCGCGTGTTGCGCGGGCGTGAGCTGAATCGGCGCGGGATCGAGCAGGTCTTGCATCGCGACACCTGCACTTGCGTGCGGTGCAAGTGTTTGCGCGCCCGCGCGTTCCGCGCGCAATTGCTCGTACAACACGCGTTCGTGCGCGGCGTGTTGATCAACCAAATATATTCCATCGGGTCCTTCCGCGATAATGTACGTGGAAAAAATTTGACCCAAGACGCGAAGCATCGGTAAATCAGTATGTGAGTGTGTGGGGGTGTACGTGTCTGGAGATTGGACAGTGGACGCTGGACTTGGGACACCATGCGGGCGTTGCAAATTGATCGCGAGTTGTGAATCTTCCGCGTTCGGGCGCGCAAAATCGCGCGTAGGAAAATTGACCGCGGGAATCGGCGCGGACGCGGTAATCGTCGCGCGCACCGCGCGTTGCACCGCGGAAAAAATCGCGCTTGGATCGCGGAATCGCACTTGCGCTTTGGTCGGATGCACATTCACGTCCACCGCGTCGGTTGGAACATTGATGTTGAGAACGACGATGGGATAACGTCCGACCATCAACGCGGTGTGATACGCCTGCACTGCCGCGTGCGCGAGCGCGCGATCTTGCACCCAACGTTGATTGACGAAAAGGAAAATAAATTTGCGCGTGGCTTTGGTGAGATGAGGAGGGGAGACGAAGCCAGAGACGTGAATTTCTGTCGTCATTGCGAGGCGCGGGTTTTGCGCCGAAGCAATCTCCATATTGGAATAAGGGGATTGCTTCGCTTCGCTCGCAATGACATTCGTCTCTTGAACTTGCAACATCGCGCTCGCAATTTCCACTCCGAAAACTTTCACCATCGCGTCGATCAAATTCCCGGTGCCGGGCGATTGAAAAACCAAACGATCATCGTTCACAAGCGAAAAACGCAAATGCGGAAAGCCCAGCGCGCACGCCGCGAGCAAATCCGCGCTGTGTCCCGCTTCGGTCGCGGGCACCTTGAGAAATTTCAAACGCGCGGGGACGTGACGAAATAAATCTTCGACACTTACGATCGTGCCGGCCGGCGCGCCCGCCGCGCGCTGATCGAGAAATTTTCCGCCATCCACTTTGATCTGCGTTCCCGATTCTTCGCCGCGCGCGCGCGTGATCAGCGTCACCCGCGCGACGGCGGCAATCGAAGGCAAGGCTTCGCCGCGAAAGCCGAGCGTTTGAATGCGAAACAAATCGTCGGCGGAAAAAATTTTGCTCGTCGCGTGTCGCGCGAACGCAGTCTTGACTTCACTCGCGGGAATGCCCGCGCCGTCGTCCGCGACGCGCATCCAGCGTTGACCCCCGCCACGAATTTCGACGCGAATTTCTTTTGCGCCCGCGTCAATCGAATTCTCGACTAATTCTTTCACGACCGACGCGGGTCGCTCGATCACTTCGCCCGCCGCGATTTTGTCCGCGAGATCGGACGCGAGAATTTGAATCGGCATCGCGCGTATTGTAGCACAGGAATTCGAAATTAGAAATTGCAAATTCGAAATTCGCTTCAAGGTTCTTCCGAGTGAGGCGACAAAGAAAATCCTCTGTTTTGAATTTCGATAGGGTTGGTGCAAAGTCGATTGACAAACCAAACAACACCCAACGCGTCATTGCGAGGAGCGTTCGTTGCGACGAAGCAATCCCCAAGTTACAAGGAGATTGCTTCGCTTCGCTCGCAATGACGGAAGGCGGCTGACTTTGCACAAGCCGTGAATTTCGCGTTTGTAATTGCATTTCTGCTTAACCTCAACTAGAATGCGCTTTACCTTCAATGCCAACTCTCCCAACACTTGACGACATTCGCGCCGCGCACGCGCGCAGCGCGCCCTATCTTTATCGCACCCCTCTGCGCGAATCGTTTCTATTGAGTCAACGCATCGGCGCGCGCATATTTCTCAAACTAGAAAACTGGCAAGTGACAGGCTCGTTCAAACCGCGCGGCGCGCTCAATCGCATGCTGCAATTGACCGAGGCGGAACGCGCGCGCGGCGTCGTCACCGCGAGCGCGGGCAATCACGCGCTCGGCGTGGGGCACGCGGCGCGCGCGTTGAACATTTCGCCCGCAACAATTTTTGTGCCGCGCACCGCGCCGCGCGCGAAAATCGAAAAGTTGCGCGAGTACCCCGTCGAAATTCGCGCGGTCGGCGATTCGTACGCCGACGCG
>JACQEA010000228.1 GCA_016200825.1 Chloroflexota bacterium
CTCATTCTTTTCATTTCCTTTCTCCTCGCGATTTATTGCACGCTCGCCGCGTATCTGGGCGCGCGGCGCGGCATTCCGCAACTGACCGCGAGCGCGCGCAATGGAATTCTCGCGTACACTGCGCTTACCTCGCTCGCGATGATCGCGCTTGTGATCGCGTTGCTCGCGCGCGATTTTTCGCTCGCGCTTGTTGCGAACGCGACCAGCCGCGATTTGCCGACGCTCTACACCATCACCGCGCTGTGGTCGAATCAATCCGGCAGTTTATTATTTTGGTCGTGGATCCTTTCGCTTTATTCCGCCGCAGTCGTGTTGTTGAAATGGAAACGCGAGCCCGCGTTAATGCAGTATGTCGTCGCGACGATTATGGCGCTCCAAACTTTTTTCGCGTTTTTGCTCGCGTTCATCAGCAGTCCCTTCGCGCGCTTGTGGTTGGCCGGCACCAAAGTTAGCATTTCTATTTTTCCGCCAACCGGCGCGACACTTTTTATTCCGCCCGATGGCAACGGACTTAATCCGTTATTGCAACATCCCGCAATGGCGGGTCATCCGCCGCTTTTGTATTTAGGATACGTGGGATTTACAATTCCATTCGCGTTCGCGATCGCGACCTTATTGAGCGGGCGTTTGGATTCCGCGTGGCTCGCGTCGATTCGGCGTTGGACGATTTTGCCGTGGCTTTTTTTGGCGATGGGTTTGATGGCGGGCGGACGGTGGGCGTACGATGTTTTAGGGTGGGGCGGTTATTGGGGCTGGGATCCGGTTGAGAACGCGGCGTTTATGCCGTGGCTGACCGGCACCGCGTTCATTCATTCCGTGATGGTGCAAGAACGCAAAGGCATGCTCAAAGTTTGGAATATGGGTCTCATCATCATCACGTTCGCGCTCGTGTTGATCGGAACATTTCTCACGCGCAGCGGCGTGATCACGTCGGTGCATTCGTTCGCGCAATCCGATATCGGCGCGTGGTTCTTGAGTTTCATCGCGGTCGTCGTTCTCATTGCAACTTATTTGCTTTTTACGCGGCTCGCCGACCTCAAGAGCGAACGCGAAATTGATTCGCTTCTGTCGCGCGAAGCATTTTTTCTGTTGAACAATTTGCTTTTTGTCGGCGCGGCGTTCGCGATTTTGTGGGGCACGATCTATCCCCTGTTTAGCGAATTGATTTACAATACCAAGTTGACGGTGGGTCCGCCGTACTTTAATCGCATCGTTGCGCCCATCTTTGGCGCGGTCTTGTTCGTGATGGCGATCATTCCGCTGATTGGCTGGGGCGGCGCGAGCGGCGCGAAATTATTGAACAAACTCGCGCGTCCGTTCGCGATTTCTTTCGCGCTTGCCGTCGCGCTGTCCGCGCTCGGCATTCGCGATTTCGTCGCGCTCACCGGATATTTTATCGCGAGTTTGGTGCTCGTCGCGACCACATTCGAAATTGTCGAAGGCGCGCGTGCCCGCGCGCGCGCGACGCGCGAAAATATTTTATCCGCGCTGCGGGGTTTGTTCGCGCGCAATCGTCAACGCTACGGCGGTTATCTCGTGCATATCGGCATCGCGATCATGGCGATTGGAATTATCGGCTCGCAAGTGTACGCGGTGGACGCGACGCGCGCGCTCAAACTCGGCGAAAAATTTGTGTTGCGCGATTACACGTTGGAGTACGTCGCGCTCAATCCGTTTCAAACGCGCGGTGAAGCCGAGATCACGTCCGCGCAGATCAACGTCACGCGCGATAACATATTGATCGCGACGCTCACGCCCGCGCGCGGTTTTTATCCGCGCCAACAAGATACGCAAACACTCCCCGCGATTTTTTCCACGCCGCAAGAAGATTTGTATGTGATCATCGCGGGGTGGGAAGATAATTTCGCGACGGTCAGTTTTCGCGCGTACGTTAATCCGTTGGTGTTTTGGTTGTGGTTCGGCGGATTGATCTTGATCCTCAGCACAATTCTCGCCGCGTTTCCCAATGCGCGCGTTGAAGAAAACGCGCGTGCGGCGTTGCCCAAAGGCGTTGCGCCCGAAGCGCGCTAGATTTTTTTCTCTCGCAAAAAGGATTTCGCTATGGTAGTTGCCACTCGCGTCAAACTAAATTACGCCGATTTACAATTGTTTCCCAATGATGGGAAGCGGCACGAACTCATTGATGGAGAACACATCATGACCCCTGCGCCCGAAACAAAGCATCAAGATACCGTCGGCAATTTGTTCGCGCTTTTCCGCGGATTTGTTCGTCAAAACAAATTAGGGCGAGTCTTCGTTGCGCCGGTGGACGTTGTTTTTTCGGAGTATGATGTTATCGAACCGGACATTGTTTTCGTTTCCGCAAATCGGAAACAGATTATCACCAAAACCAATATTCGCGGCGCGCCTGATCTCGTCGTCGAAATTTTATCGCCAAGCACCAAAGAGATTGATCGCAAAACAAAATTCAAGCTCTACGAAAAGTACGGCGTGCGCGAGTACTGGATCATTGATCCCGATGCCGAGACGATTGAAATTTACGCGTTGCGCGCCGAGGGCTATGTGTTGTTTCAAAAATTTTCGCGCGGCGATTCGGTGCGTTCGGATGTGCTGAGCGGCTTTGCTTGCATGGTGGATGAACTTTTTGAAGTGTAGCGTGTCATTCTGAGGAGCAGATTCGCGGAGTTTATCCTGAGGAACGAAGGGCTCACTGTAAACTCTGCGACGAAGAATCTTGTTATTCGCTGGAACAACAAGACCCTTCGCGGAGTTTATCCTGACGAAGGAAGAGCTCGGTGACATTGTGATTCGATTGTTTTGGTTGAGTTGAGGTTCTCTTGGAACTCCTCTTCATCGCGCTCGTCTTGCTCGGAATTTTTGCGTGGCTGGGCTATCCCTTTTTTACTTCCGCGCGCGAACGCGTAACCTCTGCCTCGCGAGCGACTGAATCTTTGCGGGCGCAACGCGATGCGGAATACGCCGCACTGCGCGATTTAGATTTCGATTTTCAACTCGGCAAATTGTCCGCGCGCGATTACGAAACACTGCGCGCGCAATCCAAACTGCGCGCGGCGCGCGTGTTGCAAGCCATCGACGCGCAAGGCGCGAATGATCCTCACGCGGAAATTAGCGCGGCGGACGATTGGATCGAGCGCGCGGTCGCGCGATTGCGCGCGCAGACGCGCGCGGAATTAAACTGCGGCAATTGCGCGACCCCGTATCAGGCCGGCGACAAATTTTGTCGGCGGTGCGGGAACGCGTTATGAAAAAATTTTTCTTGCTCGCGTTCAGTTTTTTTTGCGCGGCGATATACAGCGCGCCCGCGCAATCCGCCGCGCTGGGTTCGATCACAGGCCAAATTGTCAACGGCACGAAAGATGCGTCCGCATCGAGCGCGGCAAATCTGACGGTCACACTTTACACCGCGCTCGCCAACGCGACGACGCCAATCACCACCACCGCGCGCAGTGATGTCAGCGGCAAGTTTGTGTTTACCAATCTCGATACACTCGCGGACACGCGCTATTTGCTCACCACCACCTACGCCGACGTAGATTATTTTTCCGATCTGCTTTCATTCGCCGCGAATCAAACGTCACTGAATTCCTCTCTAACGATTCGCGAAACCACCACCGATCCATCCGCCATTCGCGTTCAACAAACGCATTTTATTTTCAACGTCGGCACGCGCGTCTTCAACGTCGCGCAGATCATCGTGTTGCAAAACGCGAGCGATCGCACTTACATCGGCGCGCCGCTCGCCGGTCCGCATCGCGCGACGCTGACGTTGCCCATTCTCGCGGGCGCGCGCAACATTCAATTTGAACGCGACGATGCGAACGCGACGACGTTGCCAACCGAAAATGGTTTGACGTATACGCTTCCGATTTATCCCGGCGCGGAACAAATTGTTTACACATCGGAAGTGCCTTTTACGCCGCCGACGTATCAATTCGATTTGAAAATGCCGTTCGCTTCCGCGCAATTCCGGATTTTGTTGCAAGATGTGGGCGGCACGATTGACAGCGCGCAATTAGCCAAGCCGAGTCCGTTTGCCGCGCAAAACGGCCAAAAATTTTGGTTGACCTCCGCGCCGAATGTTTCGTCCGGTACAATGATTCATGCAACGTTTACAAATTTGCCCGCGTCAGTTGAAGATTCCAGCGCGCGCGCGCTGGATCTCAACGCGCCGCTCGTCAGCGGAATCGTGATGAGTGTCGCCGCGATCGGAATGCTCGCACTTTTGGTTTTGCCATTCACGCGCCGCGCGCGCGCGCCGCGTCGCGACGAATTGTTGCAGACACTCGCGGATTTAGATGACGCGTTCGCCGCGCGCGAAATCGCGGCGGACGATTATCGCGCCACGCGCGCGCGCGTGAAAGCCGAATTGATCGAGTTGGCGCGTTGAGCGATACATTGATCGCGGTTGAAAATTTAGATAAAGTGTACGGCGCGCGGTGGGCGCTGCGCGGCGTTTCGTTTCGCGTTGCGCCGGGTGAGATTGTTGCGCTCGTGGGACCGAACGGCGCGGGCAAAACTACTTTGCTGCGCTTACTCGCGACGCTCACGCGTCCGAGCGCCGGCGCGATTCACATCGGCCGCATTCCGACGAACTCGCACGCGGCCGCGGCGCGCCGCGCGATTGGTTTTGTGGGGCATCAAACTTTTTTGTACGATAATTTAACCGCGCGCGAAAATTTAGAATTTTACGCGCGGCTCTATGGTTTAGTGGACGCGCGCGCGCGGGTGCGCGCGGTCGCGCAAGAAGTTGGGATTGAGAATCGGTTGGAGGATGTGACCGGCACGTTATCGCGCGGATTGCAACAGCGCGTCACGCTGGCGCGCGTGATTCTGCATCAGCCCGCGGTCTTGTTGCTCGACGAGCCGTACACGGGATTGGACCAACTCGCGGCAAACCGGTTGGACGCAATTTTGCGTAATGCTAAAGAGGAAGGGCGCGCGGTTTTTTTCTCGACGCATGATTTAGAGCGCGGGCTGACGGTGTGTGATCGCGCGTTAATTTTGAACAAGGGCCGCTTGACGCACGATCTACCGCGCGCGGCGTGGAGTAATCGCGCGGGGTTTATGGAGATTTACGCGCGGGTGTTGAATAATTGAGGTTTGAATAATTGAGGGAGTGTGTTTGAATTTTTTTCATCAAGTGTCCGCGATCATTCATAAAGACCTCGCCGCCGAATTGCGCACGAAAGAAAATCTCAGCGCGATGGTCGTGTTCGGTTTGCTCGTCGTGGTCGTTTTTAATTTCGCGTTTGAACTAAAAAATATTGATATCAACTCGGCGGGACCGGGGGTGTTGTGGGTCGCCTTCACATTCAGCGGCGTGCTGGGTTTGGGGCGCGCGTTTCTCGCGGAAAAAGACAAAGGCAGTTTGGAAGGATTGTTACTGACACCGGTGGATCGCGGCGCGATATTTTTAGGCAAAGCGACCAGCAATTTTATTTTCATCACGGTGATGCAAGCCATCACGCTTCCGCTCTTTGCGATTCTCAACAATGTCGCGCTGTCATGGTTTCCGCTCATC
>JACQEA010000109.1 GCA_016200825.1 Chloroflexota bacterium
AAAAACTTCTAGCCCGTCAATTTTCGGCAACATCAAATCGAGCAGTACGAGTTCAGGATCGGATGCGTCAAAGGTTGCGAGCGCGGCTTCACCATCCGCCGCGGTGCTGACGCGAAAGCCATCGCGTTGCAAATACATTTTTAAAACTTCGACCACTTGCGGCTCGTCATCTATAAGGAGAATGCGTTTTGTATTCATGCGTTATAAACACTTTTTTCTTCGCCATAGTACGAGTCGTATACGTGCTGATATAAGGAATCACACTTGGGTTGAAAAAGGTCGGACAGATATTTCTTCGGGAGATTTTCTAGTTGTTCGCGAATTGCAATACGCACTGCCGCACGTGCTTGTTGTTTCTTGCGCCAGTCGAGGACGAGCTTGGATTTCTTCAGCGTCTCTAAAAGTTCTTGTGCCACTTTTCGCACTTGCTTTTTCTCCGCAGGAGTCAGTTTCAAATCGGGCTTGGTGAGCAAATCAAATAATGTGAGTTCTTCTTCCGTCAGTTCCTCAGCAATGCTGCGTTTTTCTTCGTCGCTGAGCTCGCGCGCAAATTTGACGAGTTGGGCGAAGAACGCATCCGTGTTGGTCGCACCCGCGTTATAGTCGGCGATCATCTGCTGGAATTTTTCGTAATAGTCCATGCGCGTGCGATTCAAGCGAATCATCTTGGTCAGTTTGCGGTTGATGACACCGCGAAGTTGCTCAATCTCTGCGCGCTTTTGGCTCGCATCGAATTGTTTCTTGAGTGTCTCAAAGTCAATCTTGCTGAGATCGAGCAACTCTTTTTCGCGTGCCGCGCCTTGGGTTTTTTCCCCGCGAATTTCATATTTCAGTGGAGCAATAGATTGGTCGAGCAATTCCTCGATTGTTTTTGCCACACTGGAAATATCTGGCTTTTCCTCGAGTGATCGAACCTTGTCGGCAAGCGCACGCGTCAAATAATAAACTGCGGCAAATTCACTGACGGCGCGGTCAGGCAAGACGGCTTGATAAAACTGAATAACTCTCGATGCGAGTAACAAGAATTTGCGTTTGGTATCGTCATTTGTTACAAGCGCATCTGCCGCGTCACCTAGAAGCTTGATCCGCTGAAAATCTTTCGCAATAGTAATTGCGGGCAGATTCACCTTTTGCTTTCGACAAAATGCATTGACGTCAACAACCGCGCGGCGCAACTCTTCCACGAGTTCACGCTTTGCCTGCACAGGTGTATCGCCTGATTGAATTCCTCCACCTGACGCCGAGCCGTAAATAGCGAGCGCGTTTTGCAGATTACGAAAGACGCCGATGTAATCCACGATCAGACCATTGATCTTGTCGCCGAAGACGCGATTGGCACGCGCAATCGTCTGCATCAACGTGTGATTGCGCATCGGCTTGTCGAGATAAATCGTGGCGCAGGATGGAACATCAAAACCTGTCATCCACATCGCACAGACAAAGACGATTCGGAACGGATCAGCGGGGTCTTTGAATTTTTCATCGAGGTCTTGGGTCACCATTCGGCGGCGATGAGATTCAATCTCGATGCCCTTCTCGCGCAAATCTTCAATCTCATTTTGCGATTGCGAGACAACGACCGACATATCTGTCTCTTGCATGAACCGAATGCGCGCCAGCAACTTTTCTTTTTCTTCACCGCGTGTCTCAAGCAAATCGGCTTGCAGAAAAACCAATCGCTGATTCCAATATTTCTTGACCTTGTCGTACATTTTCATAGCGGTTGCTTTGTCTACCGAAACAACCATTGCTTTGGACGAGTCAATCTGGTCTGCGATTGCTAACAAGCCATAGTCTTCGGGTTGATCAACTTTTTTGAACGCGCGGACAAGAAAATGCTGAACGATATCTTCGGCAATTTTTTCCAATCGTTCATCGCGGGTGATGAGTTGATATTCGCGCGTGAATTCGCGTTCGAGCCGCTTTTCTTGTTCAGCGTCTACGGCGGCATCGTCAATCACGCGATACATTTCTGGATTGAGTTGATCATTTGTGAGTTGCAGTTCAGGGATGCGGTTTTCGTAATAGAGTGGAACGGTCGCGTGGTCATCAGCCGATTGTTTGAAATTGTAGATGCTGACGTAATCGCCAAAGACTTTTTTCGTGCGTTCTTCGCCCGCAATCAACGGCGTGCCCGTAAACGCGATGAACGCGGCGTTCGGGAGTGCGTTGCGCATATTCAACGCAAACGTATCGTACTGACTGCGGTGCGCTTCGTCTGCCATGACGATAATATTCTGACGCGCCGAGACCTCTGAATATTTCTCTCCTTGCGGTGCGTGGAATTTCTGAATCAGCGTGAAAACGTAACGATGATTCTCGGTCAACAACTTTTTTAGATGTTCGCCGCTTTCGGCGCGCACTTCACTGGGATCTTCGGTGACCGCAGCGGTGCGGACAAAGTTTTTGTAAATTTGCCCGTCAAGGTCGTCGCGATCGGTGAGGACGACGAAGGAATAATTTCCGCCTAGTTTTCGCAGAATCTTTTGCGAGAACATCACCATCGAATAACTCTTGCCGCTGCCTTGCGTGTGCCAAAACACACCTAAGCGTCCGCGATTCTTGCCAATACTTTGGACAGCGGCGATGGAATTGTTCACGCCGAGGTATTGGTGATTCTTGGCGATGAGTTTCCGCATTCCGCCTTTGGTTTCTTCAAAGAGAATGAAATTCTCGACGAGGTCAAGCAGGCGCGTGCGTTCGCACGTGCCGCGCAGAATTGTTTCAAGCGAGACGACGCCTTGCTCGCCTTCGCTGTTGATGCGCTTCCATTCGGAAAAATGTCCCCATTCGGCGGTGATGCTTCCGATGCGGCTTTCACTTCCGTTCGAGAGAATAATAATCGCGTTGTACCAAAAGAGTTGAGGGATTGTGTTCTTGTAATCGCGCAGGTTGTCGTGATACGCATCCTCGATGCTCTTTTGCGCCGCTTTCAATTCGATAAAGACGAGCGGGATGCCGTTGACGAAACCGACGAGGTCAGCGCGGCGTTTATACATTTCGCCGCTGACCCAGAACTGCGAGGCGAGGAAATAGTCGTTGTGAGTGTGGTCGTTCCAATCAAGGACGGCAACGGTCTCGGCGGATTCTTGCTCGTCGTCATCATTACGAATGTTTACCTTGATGCCATCCTTGAGCAGTTGATAGATTTCGCGGTTCGCGGCGGCAGGCGTCATCACGCTGCGATCGCGCGTGAGTTCTTCAATCGCGGTATTAATCGCATCAGATGATAAACCTGGGTTGAGTTTTTGGAGCGCGGGGCGCAAGCGCGAGACGAGGACGACTGCGGCTGAAGTTTCGCGACCGAGGAAACTGTTGGGGAACGTTTCATCGTAGCAGTTGGCGGTTTCCCATCTCAACTGCTTGAATAAATCTATGGCAGGTTTTTCGACTAGTGCGTCTTCGGAATAGTCGTTAGCGCTCAAGAATAATACTCCAAGTTATTCTGAAATATCACAAACCAGCTTCTTGAAAAGCGACACGGGCAGAATCGTGGTATGCACCAATTTTTCTGCCTGAGTGAAATCTTTATCGCCTGTCACAAAAAAATCCGCGTCTGCCGCCAGCGCGCACGCCAGAAATTTTGCGTCCTTGCGGTCGCGCGGGAAATTCAAAACGATTCCTACCTCGACCGTCGTCGTGGACGCATCCAACAAATCGTTCCACTGGCGCAGAATCGGCTCGGTGAATCCAAATTTTAGTCGCGCCAAGACCTCTTTGTATTCGATCATGATTTCTGGCGAGATAATCCATTCCAGATCCGACCGAGCCACAATGCACTCGATGACCGCTTGCGGCTCTTTGTCTCGCAGCGCGGCGGAGACGAGCACGTTCGTGTCAACGACGACTTTCATTTTCCCATTCGATACGAAGCGATCTCAGCCGCGATGTCCTCTTCGCTGATTTTCTTTGCTTGCGGCAGCTCCTGCGTGTTTTGAAACAATGCTTGCCATTCTTTCAGCCGCGCGGCTTGCTCTTCCTCTGCAATCATCACGATCTCAACGCGTTGCCCTTGACGAAAAGGCAAATCGGTCAGCGTGATTTGTTTTGGATTTTCAATCGTGATGTATGTTTTGTACGCGATCATATTTCGCTCCTTGCGTCAATCATTCTACACCCAGCCCCCAAATTCCCAAACCGAACGGGCCGCCCGAATATTCCACAGCGCAAAACCGAGGATTAAATCGACAAATCTGCGGACATGTGCCCGACGTTCACATCCGCAACCCAATGGGATTGTCCTTGTCCTTTTCCCAATTCGCAGGGTTGTTGATAATATACGTGCGAACCGCGTTCAACGCGCGTTCGTTCCAAATGATTTCATCCCAGAAACGCTTTTGCCAATCAAATCCTTTGAATCCTTCTGCCTGAATGCGTTTGGTGCAAATGGATTTGATTTGCCCGATGATTGCGCCGATGGATCGCGGTTTCAGACGGGATGGGTTCGTTGCATTTGTTGTAGAGACGTTCCGTCGGAACGTCTCTACAGTATTGCGCGGTGCCGTTTGGACAGGTGCATCGGTGATCACAATGATCCCGTGAATGTGATTCGGCATCACGATCCATTCGTCCGCGACAATATCACCGATGGGCGATAAGTCCATTTCACCGTTGACCACATCGCCAAAGAAACATTCGCGATTCTGCGCGCATACGGTGACGAAATACAATCCAGGCGACGAATAATCCCAACCCTTCAATCGCGTGGATTCGATGCGGTATTTGTTTTTGAAGAGAGTCATTGTGTTCGTTCTCGCGGACATTCCGCCGTAATATCGTTTCGCCGTAGAGACGTGTCGCCGACACGTCTCTACCGTACCCGAATCTTCAACCCCTCCACCTCCACCTCACCCGAAATCAACTTGGGCAACAGCAGGTCGCGCGTGCGGCGAAGGTTGGCGTTCTTGACCGTTAGGATTTCCAAGTCGCGGAAGATTGGTGTGAGAATCTTCTCAAATCCATCTATATGCGTTTGCGACGGAATCAGGATGAGAATTCCCAGCATATCATCTTTGGTTACAGATTTGAAAATCGTACCGCCACCCATTTTGTCCTCTTCTTGAAATTGCTCTTTCAATTGATGGAACAGAAAGACTTGGTTATCAGTTCTGCTTCGGATTGCCGACAGACCGCGCCCAATGACGATTTTCTTGTTTGCGACATTTATGCGTCCAACGGGTGCGCGAACGCTAAATAAAATATCTCCTGCTTCTGCAAGGCGATTCAGAGCAGTGCAATAGATTCTGTCAGTTGGAAATCGGTCACCGAAATCTGTTACGCCTTGATGAAACGGCAACCCCTCGCCGTGGTCATTGTAGAAATGTGATTCTGGAGATTGCCCCATTACGACATTGCAGACCTCGCCAAGCCGTTTCACCTCCCACCCCTCTGGCACTTTGCCTAGCCGCGAGTTGACCATCTTCACTTTCTCGTGCCCAGGGAAACGGAAATTCACAAACCACTCGCGGTAAATTAACCGCGCCATCTCTTCCAGAATCTTGATGCGCCGCGTGTTGTTCTCAATCAAGTCGTCGTAGGCGGAGAGGATGGCGGCAATTTTACGTTGGGTGGGTTCATCATGAATTTCGATCTCTAATGCGTCAAGGTCGTTGCGATTTAAAGTTGGAACACCTACTCCCGAATTAAAGCGCTCGAAGTCGAGTGTTTGGAAAAGATAGTAGACATATTGAGGAAAATTGCCTTTGAAGTCTTTTACCCACAACGCTGTATTGTGTGGCCAGTGTACTCGTCAAGGACATTTGCGACATCAGTCCTTTCTGAACAAGATCGTCTAATGGACTCAGCATGTTTAGAGACTGATGCGGCCGTTGACTATTGTAGAAAATCAAATAGTCCGCTAACTCTGCCGCGAAAAGTTTCGGATCCGTCAGCAGCTCCAGGTGATTGTCAATAAACTCTTCTTGAATCGTGCGATTGTAGCGTTCGATGAAGGCGTTGATTTTGGGACAGTGCGGATACGAAAACACATGGGGCACGTGATCTTTTTCGAGCGCGCTTTCAAAGTCACCCAAGTTCTCTTTCCCATTATCCGTCTGCCAGATATGGATTTCCCAGGGATACACGCGCTTGAAGCGTTGATAAAAATCTTGGTTGTTCTGGCTGTTCAAGCGCGGATACATGAGTGTCAGCGCAAACTTCATCTTGGCATCAATGCCGTTGTAAAAGTAATACTTGATGCCGTCGACGATCCGTTCGACGGTATCCGAGAGGACGTAGCCATAGGCCTGCGGCGTCGGGCTCTTCCGAACTCGGAATCGCTTGATTTTTCGAGCGTTTTTCTGTGCCCAGGCGGAGCCCGGATCATGATAGAGGCGTCCACTCCGATAAAAGAAGAGCCGATGCTTTTTGATCACATTGCCAATGGTCGAAACCGAAAGGCAGTGGAATCCGTGGGCGTGACAGAAACGATCCAAGAACAGTTTGATCTTGTCTTTGCCCATCCGCGGGTATTTTTCTCGCAGGGCTCGAATGAACTCAATGATTTCCGGCGGGATCGCCGAACGACGAACCCGGTGCGGACGGGTGGAGCGAGGAATCAGTGCCTGCAGCTGACCTTGACTGCGCGTTAAGCGCTGCCGCCAACGACTGATCACTTTGCGGTCCGCTCCAAACGCCTGCTGCGTCGCGGCTTCACCAAATTGCTCATAGAACTGAATGATCTCCAAACGGCGCTGAGCGATTTCACTTTGCTCGAAGTGTCGCAAGCTCGAAAGCATTCTCAGCCACCTCCAGTAGTTAGGTATTCTACCGAAGATGGCAAATGCTTTCATGGGGACGCCGATTTGTCCCTTCATTTTGATTTGTTAATGTCGCAAATGTATTTTAACTTATTCACCCAGTAGTTGGAAGTAATGAATTGCACTTGGCCTAATGAACCACTTCGTCCTGTCACAACCCCTGGGGCGTTTACTTTGTAATCATTGTGATAGCCGATGATTGAGGTAGAGCCAACCACAGGATACGGCCCTTCAATCATATCTTGCCTCGGCAGGTCAAACCCTCTTTGCAATTTGATGAAATCTTTGAAGGCTATTTTCTTCTGCGCCATAGAGTTACGCCAACAATTTTCCTGTGTTACTGCTGATCCGCGATTCCAACTCGCTTGCTTCCACATTCAGCATTTCCAGTTCCTCGTTCAGTTCTTCCAAGCGTTCCTTGAAAACAAAATCGTCCGTTGCTTTTTCTGTCACGCCGACATAGCGTCCTGGGTTCAAACTCCAACCCTGTGCCTCAATCTCTTTCAGCGTCGCCACCTTGCAAAGACCTGCAACATCTACATACTTGCCTTTCGGAAATTTCGCTTTCATCAAATCGGCACTGCCGTTATCGGTCTCTGCTTCTTCGCCGCGATACAACCGCACAATGTTTCCCAGGAATTCAATTTGCGCTTCGGTGAATTCACGGTGCGCGCGGTCAATCTGGTGGTAAGTGTTGCGCGCGTCAATAAAGAGCATTCTGTCCTTGCGCGGCGTTTTGTTTTTTCCATTATCTAGAAACCACAGCGTGCAAGGCAAAGTAACGGTGTAGAAGAAATTTGAACCGACTGCGATCATCACATCCACTGCGCCCGCTTGAATCATTTGTTTGCGTATTTCCAATTCAGACCCGCGCGCATCGCTCGCGGAATTCGCCATCACGAATCCCGCGCGGCCCTTGTTGTTCAGTGCGCTATAGAACAACTGAATCCAAAGATAATTCGCGTTATCAATCTTGGGCATCCCGTACGGGAATCGCGCCTTGTCTTTCGCAAGGCGATCCTTATCTACTTTGTCCACATTGAACGGCGGATTCGCCATCACAAAATCAAACTTGCCAACGCTCTTGTGAATGTCGTCATAGTACGAGTTCGCCTCGCGGATTTCGCCGCCCAGCCCGTGCACCGCCAGGTTCATCTTGCACAGCCGCACCGTCTCGGCGGTTTTCTCCTGACCATAAACCGCGATTTCGTCCACGGGCTTGCTTTTGTGATTCTCGATGAACTGCGCGCTCTGCACAAACATACCACCCGACCCACACGCGGGATCGTAGATGCGTCCGTGAAACGGCTCGATCACTTGTACGATCAGTTTAACGACTGAAGTCGGCGTGAAAAATTCGCCGCCTTTGCGCCCCTCGTTCATCGCAAACTTGCCGAGAAAGTACTCGTAGATTTTTCCAAAGACATCGCCGCCTTGAGCGAGCGGAATGTCATTGAAATCGCGCACCAATTCAATGAGAATACTTTTGTCCAGTTGACGGAAATCTTTGGGAAGAACCCCAGCCAGCGCCTCGTTTTCTTTTTCGATGGCTTTCATTGTATTGCTTATCTCGCGCGCAACATCGGCGCCTTCGGGCAAATTGAGCAAACGCGCATAGCGCGCTTCGGGCGGCAAAAACATCGCGCCGCGCGCTTGATAATCGTACTTGCCGATGCCGCGTCGCCTCGTAGAGACGTCGCGATGCAACGTCTCCTCCGCCTGTGCGAATTTGAAATCAGCGTAGCGTAGAAAGATGAGACCAAGCACCGGCAGCGAATACTCGGACGATTTCAATTTGGAATTTGCGCGCAAACTATCTGCGGCATCCCAAAGTCGTTTTTCGATTTCGTTGTTGTTGGGATTCATACTTTACCCGCGTCAAGAATATGAGTATTATATGCAATGAGACTAAGAATACAATCCCCTTGCGAATCCCAACCCCCTCTTAAGATTCTCTTAAGAATTTTGTAAGCCGCGCGCAAGCGCGACGCGTTATGTTCAAAAGGGACGGAAGGAGGCGAACATGAAAGCAGTTATCGCGCTGGGGCTGATTATAATCGCGATGATGTTTGGTGTGGGCGCGCTTGCGCTGACGTTCAACGCGTCCGATCGCGCCGCGCAAATTGAAACCGACGCGCCGACCGATGCGCGCGCAGTCGCGCAAAGTGAGGAGCCGATGTCAACTGTGAAAGGAATTGTCGAAGCAATTGTTAAACCCCAAGGACCACTCGCACCGGAAATCGCGAGCGCAACGTGGCTCAATTCGCCGGCGCTATCGAGCGCGCAATTGCGCGGCAAAGTTGTCGTCATCGAATTTTGGACGTACGGTTGAATCAACTGTCGCAACAAAATCCCTAGTTTGAGGGATTGGTATAACAAATATCACGCGCAAGGGTTGGAAGTGATTGGCGTGCATGCGCCAGAATTTTCGTACGAAAAAGAAACCGACGGCGTGAAACGCGCGATCAAAGAATTGAATATTCCGTACGCCGTCGCGCTCGATAACGATTTCAAAATTTGGAATGCGTTCAAAGTGTGGGCGTGGCCCTCGATGTTCATTCTCGACAAGCAAGGTCAGATTCGATTTACGCACGTTGGCGAGGGCGCGTACGCGGAATCGGAACGAATGATCGCGCAATTGTTGAAGGAGAAATAAATATGCGACCGTTTACATTTTTCTTTCTGATTGGACTCGCGGTACTTTTCAGCGCGTGTGCATCGAGCGCGCCATCGTCCGACGCGCCAGCGAAAAAAGAAACACCCGCGTCGGATGCGGTGATGAAAAAAGAAACCGCCGCGCCGGATGCGATGTTGAAATTGCCCGACCAAATTTTCGCGGCGCATTTTGTGGACGCAACACCCAAACACGGCGAGGCGTTAGCAAAATTACCGGCGCAAGTTGTCATCAATTTCAATTTCACATTGAGCGATCCGTCTACGATCACAGTATTGAAAGACGACAAACCAATTGACGCGGGCAAAGCCGTGCTTGCCGCGAACAAACTTTCCATGTCATCCAGTTTGCCAACTAGCGCGGGCGATGGATTATTCATCGTCAAGTACAAAGCGTGTTGGCCCGATCGTTCGTGTCATGATGGGCTGTACGCGTTCAAAGTGGATTCCAATCTGCCAAAATAATTTCGCGCGTAAATCTGATGAAGCCACTATTTCGTTTTTCTTTTCTGCTCGCTTTGCTCTTGAGCGCGTGCGCGCCGATTGAAACCGCGCCGGACAAAATAAATCAGCTCGATCAAATCGCGCCCGCGCATTTTGTAGATTCGTCGCCGACGCATGGCGATCAATTCGCGCGCGCGCCCGCGCAAGTATTGATTAATTTCGATGTCGCGCTCCAAAATAATTCTG
>JACQEA010000251.1 GCA_016200825.1 Chloroflexota bacterium
CGAGCAATACCGCGATTCTACTAACTTGCAAGCGCGGATTGATTTGCATGCGCGCTTTTCAACTGCCACGCGTGATTTTCACGCGTGGTTATTCGATCATTTCGATTTTTCGCCGCGCGCGCACATTCTCGAAATTGGTTGCGGCACGGGATTGTTGTGGTGAAAATATCGCGAACGCATCGCGCGCGAGTGGACGCTGACGCTCACCGATTTTTCGCGCGGCATGATCGAAACCGCGCGCGCGAATGTTGCCGCGCAGTTTACGCAAATGGACGCGCAAACGCTTCCGTTTCCCACCGTGTATTACGACGCGGTGATTGCGAATCACATGCTCTATCACGTCCCCGATATTCCGCGCGCGATTCGCGAAATTCGCCGCGTGCTCAAACCGCGCGGCAAATTCCACGCGGCGACGAACGGCGAAAACCATTTGCGCGAATTGTTCGCGTTTCTCGAACCGTTGATTGTGGAACGACCATTGCACGATGGCGCGCGCTTTTCGCTGGAGAATGGCAGGGCGTTCCTCGCCGCGCATTTTGATCGAGTCGAGCGAGATGATTTTGAGGACGCGTTGATCGTGACGGAAGCAGAGCCGATGGGCGCGTTTCTCGCGTCCACGCGCCTGGGCAAAAAATTTTTGGATGCGGCGAAACGCGCGCAGTTGCGCGCGCAAATTCAAGATCGCTTGGCGCGCGAGGGAGTGATTCGAATTACAAAGTCGGTCGGAATGTTCAGCGCGCAATGAATAATCGCGTGGGCGTAATGGTCGTCACGCTGTCGGAGGATCGCCAAAAAATTTTATTGCATCGCCGCGAATTTTATTGGTTATGGGATTTGCCCGGCGGCGGGATTGATCTAAATGAAACGCCAACCGACGCGGCGATGCGCGAGACGCGCGAAGAGACAGGGTACGAAGTTGAGGTTGAAAAATGGATCGGGGTTTATCGGCATCCGTCCGTTTATTCGTTTGGTGATCAGGTGACGAATTTATTTCTGGCGCGCGTGGTTGGTGGCAAAGCAAATCAGTTTGGATTAGAAACGATGGGCCTCGGTTGGTTCGCGCCGCAGGAATTGCCGCGTGACTTGGAACCGATTCACAAGCAAATGATCTTGGACGCGTTGTCGGATGCGCGCACGCCGTTCAATCGTGTGATCAAGTTTGCGGCGTGGAAATTGTTTCTGGCGCGCATCGGATTTTTTATGATGCGTTGGCGGAATTATTTGTTGCGGCGGACGTATAAAATTATTACCACCAAGACCACAAAGAACACGAAGGAATAATTTTTTCTTTCAAAATTATCACCACCCAGATCACAAAGAACACGAAGGAATAATTTTTTTCTTTGTGTCCTTCGTGGTTCGAGCGAGGTTGTTGTGAAATTAAGCGGACGCGTTTGGAAATACGGCGACGATGTGAACACCGATGTAATTTTTCCCGGCAAGTACACCTACACGGTCACGGATCCGAAAGAGCAAGCCAAGCACGCGCTCGAAGATTTGGATCAGAATTTCGCGGCGCAAGTTCAGCCCGGCGACATCATCGTTGGCGGAAAAAATTGGGGCAACGGTTCCTCGCGCGAGCAAGCGGTGGGTTGCTTGAAATATTCCGGCGTGACTGCCGTGATCGCGAAAAGTTTTGGGCGAATTTATTTTCGCAACGCGGTCAACAACGGTCTCGTGCCGATTGTGTGCGCGTCCGCAGTGGACGCGATTCAAAATGGCGAAACGATTGAAATTGATTTAGACGCGCATTCAATCGCGTGCGCGGCAGGCGCGTTTGATTTTCCGCCGCTGTCGGAATCGCTCGTCGCGATCATCGAAGCGGGTGGTTTGATTCAAATGTTGCGCAAAAAATTCGGCGCGGAAGATTTGCCAATGCCGGAGATCAAGGGAGGCGAATAGCGAATGGCAGATCGCCGATAGCAACTTACTATTAGCCATCAGCCATCTGCCATCTGCTATGTACAAAATCGCATGGATGCCCGGCGACGGAATTGGAATCGAAGTGATGCGCGCCGCGCGCGTGGTGTTGAACGCGTTGCGACTCGACGCGCAGTATATTGACGCGGACATCGGCTGGGAATTTTGGCGGAGTGAAG
>JACQEA010000234.1 GCA_016200825.1 Chloroflexota bacterium
ATGCGTTTTCTTTTTGGTTCGGCGCATAGCGTTTGATATTGCCATACAGTTTCAAAGTGATTTGCATTTGTTTTTTTGCTTTTTCACTTTTGCCTTTTAACTTTTGCCTTTCAGCTTTGCCCGCTCATCTTCCGCTTTGAGCGCCGCGTAAATCGTTTGATGCACCGGCGTCGCGATATTTTTTGCCGCGCCCAGCAGCACCACCGCGCCGCTCAACGCGTCAATTTCCAGCCGTTTACCCGCGAGCAAATCTTTGTGCATAGATGAAGTCATGCCGGGAGGAACGTTCAGCGCAAATTTCATGCGTTGCTCAACCAAATCGGGCGCGAGGTTTACGTTATACGCGCGCGCGACCGCGTATACTTCTTGCATCGCCGCGCGCAAAACAATTTGCGCGTTCGCCGATTTCAATAACGTTGCGCCTTCGGTGCGCGCGAGCGTCGTGAGTCCAGAGAACGACGCGAGAAATAATAATTTTGTCCACAACGGCGCAGGCATTTGATCCGACGCGCTCGCATCCACTTTGTTGCGTTTGAGTTGCTCCACTAACCATTCGACGCGCGGCGTAATCGCGCCGTTCATCTCGCCGACGCTCACGGAACGAAACGAACTTGTTTGCGCGATTACTCCGGGCGCGGCGATGAACGATTCAATTTGCACCGGCGCGGCAATCACTTTATCTTTTCCGGTCACCGCGCCGATTTGATCGTAGGCGTCCACGCCATTTTGAAACGTGACGACAGTTGTCTGCTCGCCGACCATTGGTTGAATCGCGCGCGCGGCAGATTCCGTATCGTACGTTTTGACCGCGAAGATAATCCAATCCACAACGCCCACGTGAGACGGATCGTCCGTTGCGCGCGCGGGTTGAATCGAAAATTCCGCGTCAATACTTTTGACGCGCAAACCCTGCGCGCGCATCGCGCGCAAATGTTCGCCGCGCGCGATGAACGTCACGTCGTTTCCATTTTTCGCGAGCAATCCGCCAAAATATCCGCCGATGCCGCCCGCTGCCATGACCGCGATTTTCATTGTTGCTCTATTCAGTACGGGCGAGGCATTCGTCGCATCTTGATCTCTTGAAATCTTGATCAGTTTGCCCAATCTTGCGCTCGTTTGTAACTTAATCAGACGAATGCCTCGCCCCTACCGTTGATCTATCGCCTTCACCGCGCGCGGCGCGGGTCCCACGTACTCCGCATCCGGTCGAATCAGCCGGTTGTCTGCAACCTGTTCCAAAATATGCGCCGTCCATCCCGCCATTCGGCTTGCGGCGAACGTCGGCGTGAACATATCTTTTGCCAATCCCACCGCGTGCAGAATAACCGCAGAATAAAATTCGACGTTGGTGTAGATTCGTTCCGCTGGTTTCGATTCGTGCAAAATCTGCAAACCGGTTTGCTCGACCGATTGCGCGAGTTCAAATAATTGCGGCGCGCATACCCCGCGCGCGAGATCGCGCAAAATTTCTGCGCGCGGGTCTTCGGCTTTGTACATCCGATGTCCAAATCCCATCAAGCGTTCTTTTTTCGCGAGCGCCGCGCGCATCCACGTTTCCGCATTTTCTTTTTTGCCGATCGCTTCGATCATCTCCAACGCGCGCGACGGCGCGCCGCCATGCAAGGGTCCCTTTAACGCGCCCACCGCGCCGGTGATGCACGAATATAAATCCGACCATGTAGACGCGATCACGCGCGCGGCAAACGTTGACGCGTTGAGTCCATGATCGGAAAGTAAAACCAAATAAACATTCAGCGCGCGCGTTTGCGCCGCAGTTGGCTCAGTGCCAGAGAGCATGTACAAATAATTTGCCGCGTGATCCAGATCGCCGCGCGGCGGAATAAATTCCAATCCGCGACGATAGCGATCAAACGCGGCGAGTAAGATCGGCGTCTGCGCGGTCAACATCATCACCGCGCTGAGATCAGGTTGTTTGAGCGGATTTCCCGCGCCGAGCGCGGAGACGAGCGTGCGCAGCGCGTCCATCGGTTCAGAATTTTTTGGTAACCCACGCGCGATTTGCATGACGTGATTGGGGATCATGCGCGCGTGCGCCATTTGCATTTTCAAATCATCGTACTGCGCGCGCGTCGGCAACTCGCCTTTCCAAAATAAATGCGCCGCCTCTTCAAATGTAATGTGGCGCGCCAGATCATGAATATCGTACCCGCGAAAAGTCAGCCGCCCGATCTGTCCTTCGACGCGGCTCAACGCGGTGTTGCCGACGACGACGCCTTCTAATCCTTTCGCGACAATCGGTGCAGACATTTTCTCCTTTGACGGTAGGCTATTAACGATGGAGTGAAGAATCTACGGTCCACCGTCCATCTTTATTTGATTTTGTTCAACTTTGCGCGATCAAACCCAATCACTGGCTTGCCATCCAGCACAATCAACGGTCGGCGGATCAAACGCGGTTCGCGCACCATCAACGCGATGATTTCTGTTTCGGATTTCGTCGCGGGCTGGAACGGCGCGGCGCGAAACGCGCGCGACTTTATCGCTAGCACGTCATGTGCGCGCAGATTTAGATCGCGCAAGAGGGCGCGCAGTTCATCGGGTGTAAACGGCTGTTTGAAAAAATCGCGCGTTTCGATTTTGATTTTCTTGTGCGCAAGCAACGCTTGCGCGTCGCGGCACGTGCTTCAAGTCGCGCGCAAATAAATTTGGCCGCGCGGCATTACGTCGCTTCCAAAATTTGTTTGAGTTTGGCCGAGTCGGTCTCGAATTGTTTTTGCGCGTTCGAGACAACCATCCCTTCCATCAACTTGAACACACCGCCGACTTGAAAATCAAAATTCGAAGTGAATTTTGTGCCGTTCCCGGACGGTTCGAAAGTGAATGTGCCGACGTAGGTGATCGGACCGCCCGATGACTTAAACGTCACTTTTTTGTTTGGCTCGAATTCCGTGATTTCGTATTCGGTCTCGAGTTTTTGTCCCGCCAGTTCGCGCGTGTCTTTCAAACGCGAACCCACGCCGACGGGACCCGGCGTGACGAGTTTGGAATCTTTCAGTTGTCCTTGCCATTTGGTATTGTTCGCGGGATTGTTAAAGTACGCAAAACATTCCGCGACCGGCTTGTTGATGACAAC
>JACQEA010000235.1 GCA_016200825.1 Chloroflexota bacterium
CGGAAGGGAAAATTGTTGTCGTCATCTTGCCCGATTCGGGCTCGCGCTATTTGAGTAAATTGTTCAATGACGATTGGATGCGCGACAATCGCTTTATCGAATATCCGCTCGCGGAAGGACGCGTGGATGATATTGTGCGGCAAAAGAAATTGCGCGTGGTGTGCGCCAAGATCAGCGACACCAAAACGGATGTGATCGCGCGCATGAAACAGTACGACATTTCGCAATTGCCGGTCGTGAATGATCGCGAGGAGTACGTGGGCATGGTGACGGAACTCGATGTGTTGAATCATTTGTTGCGCGAAGAGACGCATCAACCGGATGAAGCGATTCAAGACATCGTCAGCGCGGACGCGGCGACGGCGGTGAATTTAGAAACTCCGCTCGGCGCGTTGTCTGAAATTTTCGCGGCGGGCAAGGTCGCGATCGCGTTGGAAGAAAATCGTGTGGCGGGCATCGTCACCAAAATTGATTTGATTGATTATTTGGCGGGCAGATCAAAGTAAAGGATCGCGATGAACACTCAAAATGATTTGCGCGTGCCGCTGGAATGTCAGAATTGCGGCGCACCTTTGCATCCCTATAAAGAGAGTTGCGACTTTTGCGGCACGCACTATGCGGTACGCACAGAAAATTCGGTAGAAGAAAACGCGCTGCCTGCGGAAGGAGTCGCGCTGTTCGCGAAATTCGGCGACGGTAAATTGCAAGTCACGCTAACCGAAAATTTGCGCGACGCAATTCCCAAACCACTGCGCGACAAATTATCAGAACCGTCGAGCAATTTTGTAGATGAAATCAAAACGATCGCGCAGCGACGTTTGATGCGCGCCGGTTTCCGCATCTGGTTTGATATCATTCAGCAACCCGATGGGTCGCTCGCGTTCCAAATCGCGGATCAAATCTACCCAAGCATTCGCGAGATTCCAGACCCGGAAATCCGAGAACACATTCAACTCGCCGTTGACGAATGGCAGTCTAACCCGTGATGAGCAACGCGCCGGATGGGGCTACGCTTGCCTCACCGCAACCGAACTTGCGCGCACCCACTTTTAGTTTACTGATACTCGTGTTCGCCGCGCTATTATTATTTTGCGGCGCATGCTCGGCAATATGTTTTCTCATCACTCCATTTGCATCGGCGCGCGCGGACGCGTTGCAATCGAATGTTGTGTTTGGATCGCTCGCGGGTTTGGGAATTTTATTGGGCGGCGCGTTGCTGTGGCAAGGCGCGCGCGCGTATCAGGGACGCGCATCACGCGCGCCCGCGCACGCGTTCCCGCGCGTTTTTATTTTTGCGCTCGCGTTCGTCGGCGCGATTTTGTTGGGAATCGGCACGCTGGGTTTAGGTTCGTTCGCGGCGTACATTTTTCCGCCGTGGCATTTCATCGCCGCGCTCGCCGCGCCGCTCGCGATCATCGCGTACGCCGCGCATCGTTTGGGGCGCGCGTCCGAATTGCGTACGCTGTTGGCATCGTTCACGTGGGGCGTGTTGGGCGCGACGACACTCGCCTTCATCGGCGAATTGATTGTGTTGGTCGGATTGATTTTCATCGCCGCGATTTTTCTCGCGATCAGTTTCCCAAATTTTAGTGCGGTGGATCAATTGCGTCTCTTGGGATTACGCGGCGCGGCGGATGCGAATTTCGCGAGCAATCCGTTGGTCGTGATTGGTTTCATAATTTATTTTGGCGGAATTGTTCCACCGATTGAAGAAGCGCTCAAAGTTCTCGTCGTCGCGTTTAGTAATCCCAAGCGCACGCGGCAAGCCGACGCGGTCTTGTGGGGAATTAGCGCGGGCGCAGGTTTTGCGGTGTTGGAAAATTTATTTAACGGCGCGCTCTCGCTCGGCGATTGGGCGACGGTGACGATCATTCGCGTCGGCGCGACGATTATGCACGCGGCGAATGGCGCGACGATGGGCGAAGCATGGCACGCCGCGCGCGTCGAAGGGAGGTGGATGCATCTTGTAATCGCGTACGGCGCGAGTGTTTTTTTTCACGCCGCGTGGAATGTCGCCGCGATTCTTGGAAGCAACGCAGTCGGTGGAGGCGCGATCGCGCAAGCCATCGCGCTGATCGCGCTGAGTGGATTGGGCGCGGCGTGGCTCGCGCGCCGCGTTGGAATTGCGGAACGATTGGCGCGCAGCGCGCCAGCAAGCGAATAAAATTTTTTCTTCGCAAAGGAGCGTATGATTAAAATTGTAACGGATTCAACGGCGAGTCTGTCGGCCGCGCAGTACAAACAAAACGACATCACGGTGATCGCGCAAAAAGCGATCTTTGGCACGACGACGTACCGCGATGAGATTGATCTGACGAATGAACAGTTTTACAAAATGCTGACCGAAGGCAAAGTGCATCCAACCACTTCGCAACCATCGGCGGGAGAATTTGAGCAAATCTATCAACCATTGTTGGCGGCAGGACACGAAATTGTTTCCATTCATTTGTCCGGGAAATTGAGCGGAACAGTTGCGTCCGCGAATACCGCGAAAACAGAATTGGAAACGCAACAAAAAAAATCTGTGCCGATTTCGATTGTGGATACCGGTTGGGTCGCGGGCGCGCTCGGCGTGGTGGCACTGCGCGGCGCGGAAGCCGCGCGCGCGGGCAAATCGCGCGAGCAAGTGGTCGCGGCGGTGAACGCGGTTGCCGCGAAAATGAATTTGATTTTGATGGTGGACACGCTGGAATATTTACGCAAGGGCGGACGCATCGGCGGCGCGCAAGCAATGCTCGGCACGATGTTGAATTTCAAACCGTTGCTGGAAATTAAAGGCGGCGTGATCGAACCATTAGGGCGCGAACGCTCGCGCGCGAAAGCGTTGACGCGGATGGTCGAAGAGTTGGAAGCGCGCGCGGGCACGCGCGCGTTGTATGTGGTCGTTCTGCACGCGCGCGCGGAAGCGGAAGCGAAAGAGTTGGAAGCGCAAGTCCGCGCGAAATTTAACGTGAAAGAATATTTTTTGAGCGCGATCGGTCCGGCGATTGGCGTGCATTCCGGTCCGGGCGCGTTGGGCTTGGCATTTTACACGGATTAGCAGATGGCTGATAGCGCATAGCAGATGGCAATTAGCAAATCAAAAAATGCGATCTGCCGTACGCGATTAGCCATTCGCGACACGCGACGAATAGCGCGGCGCGGGGTTATACGTGATAGATGCAACGCGCGCGCGGAGATGAGTTGGAAGCCGAAGAGCAACTGATCGAGCGCGCCAAACGCGATGCGACGGCGTTCGGAGAATTGTACGAACGCTACGTGGATCGCATTTACAATTACATTTACTATCGCGTCGGAAATCATGCCGACGCGGAAGATTTGGCGGCGCGCGTATTTTATCGCGCGTTAGGAAATATCGCGCGCTATAAACAGCGCGGCGCGCCGTTTGCGGCGTGGTTGTATCGCATCGCGCATAATCTGGTCGCGAATTTTCATCGCGATGCGGCGCGGCGGCGCGAAGTGCCTTTGGATGATATCGTCGCTGTCGCGGAAAAACGCGCGGGACCTTCACAGATTGCCGAACAGAATGAAGACGCGCGCGTGGTGTTGGAAGCGATGCGCGCGTTGCCCGCCGAACGGCAACAGATTGTGATTCTAAAATTTTCCGAGGGCTTGTCGAACGCGGAGATTGGCAAGTTGATTGGCCGAAGCGAAGGCGCGATCAAATCGTTGTATCATCGCACGTTGATCGCGTTGCGCGCGGAATTGGTCAAGCGCGGCGCGGAGTAAGCGAGGGTTGAGATGAGTTCAAACATGATGACCGAAGTTTTAAATTTGCAAGCGAATCAGTTGAACGCGGGCGCGTCCGCATCGTTAGAAGCGGTGTTGAACGCGCCGCCGGAAGCGCGCGCGGAACTGAGCGCGCTCATGAAACTCGCGGCGCGGATGAAACGGTGGCTGATTCCGGTTCGGCCGTCGTCGGCTTATCGCGCGCGCTTGCGCGATGGTCTCCAACTCGCGGCCGGTCATCAGGAAACGCATCGCGCGTTGGTGGAGACGCGCCCGCGCGTGCCGCAATGGGGGTGGCTCATTGGCGCGGCGGCGCTGGGATCCGCGGCCGGAATTATCGCGATGATTTTGCGGCGGCGCCAAACGCGCAAAGATGCGTCGGTCGCCGAAAGCGCGCGCTGATAATTCTCAAGTCCTATTGCGCACAACCGCGTCTTGTCCTATAATTCAAATCAAAAGGAGGCAACCCATGTATCAACTCCGCGAACGTGGTCAAGGTCTTGTTGAGTACGCTTTGATTCTGGTGTTGGTCGCAATCGTTGTCATCGCGATCCTTGCACTATTGGGTCCGCAAATTGCGAATATCTTTAGCCAGATCACGAGCGGTTTGACTGGAACCTAAGATCATTTGGCGCGAAATAAAAATCCAAGCCTGAACAATTTGATTGGGCTTGGATTTTTTATTGGGGGTCAGCACGCTCCAGTCCTATTGCATTCTGGGACAATTCGACTTACAATTCATTCAAAAGGAGGTGATACATCATGTATCTACCGCGCGAAAAAGGCCAGGGTTTAGTTGAGTATGCATTGATCCTCGTTTTAGTGGCTATCGTTGTTATTGCGATTCTGGCGTTGTTGGGTCCGCAAGTTGCCAACATCTTCAGCCGCATTACCAGCGGTTTGAGCGGCACGTAGGATTTCAAAATCCTGGACTAGCCCGATCCTTGTGGTCGGGCTTTTTTTTTATTTTACGTTTGAGTAGCTTAGGGCGTGTTTGCAAAATCTTTTCGCAGTATTCTAGAGCGTTTGGCAACGAGATTTTTTAACAAAGCAAGCGACAATAAACCTTTTTGCATACACGCCCTAGTCTGATGCGCGCGCGAATTCTTCGCCGCGTTTTAATCGCTTGCCCAGCGGCGGATGATCATACAACAAAAATTCCACCCACGCTTCCGGTTCCAATTCTCCTAAATTCTGATTCGCGATTTTTTCCATCGCCGCGATGAACGCGCGCGGATTGCGCGTCGCTTCGAGCGCGTAATCGTCTGCCATTCCTTCGCGCCA
>JACQEA010000236.1 GCA_016200825.1 Chloroflexota bacterium
ATTCACCGCCGACGGCGTTCCGCTCGCGCAATATGGTGGATTTGGAAGCGAGATCGGATTGTTTCAAGAGCCGGTCGGCATCGCGGTGGACGCGCAGGGAAATGTGTACGTCGCGGATACGTGGAATCAGCGCATTCAAAAATTTGACGCGAATTTTAATTTCATCGCGCAATGGCAAGTGCAGGCGTGGGAAGGCCAAGCGGTCTTGAACAAACCGTACCTCGCGGTGGACGCGGATGGAAATATTGTGATTTCAGATCCAGAACAACATCGGTTGATCAAATATTCGAGCGATGGAAAAGTGCAAGCCGTATGGGGCGCGCTCGGAAGTGATTTGAATTCGTTCAACTTGCCCACGGGAGTTGCATTTGATGCGAAAGGAAATTTGTACGTCGCGGATTCTGGAAATCAGCGGATTTTGATTTTCAATAAGCAGTGAGAGGACGCGGATGAACGCGGACAAACGCAGATAAACCGTAAAGGCACGAATGGAACGGGAGAAAAGGAGCTGCGATGTCGAACCAATTAACAGGTAAGCCAAATGGTGGAAGCTTCAATGTTGCAAGTTGCATCGTGTCGCTTATTCTGTCTGCGATCACCTTTGTAGTTGTGGGTTGGGTCGCTCCCGCAGGCATCTACCTCGTCTTTATTTGGATAACCACCAATAGCTCCAAATCCGCAACACGGTGAATGGCCCAGTCGCACTCTGTTCCTGTTTGTCCGCAGTTATGATAGCAGGAATCACGTGGTGGGCGTTTTACAAGGTGATAAGAGCGAGGATATGAATCTATACTGATGATGCGATTGTGATAGAATATCAACAATGAGGCGTTGCCTTTGAGCAGAATCAAGCAAATTCAAGCTCTCGTTCGCAATGGTCTGTACTATTTGACCGAACACGCTGATGATGAAGCGGCGGCGGAAGAGTTCGATATCTATGATGTGGAGCACGCGATTCTCGCGGGCAGAGTGAGGAGAACATGGCCCCGCGAAGGTACGTACGAAGTTGTTGGCTCAGCGTTAGACAACCGTCGCATTGGAGTTGTATGCCGCATTACGGTCGGCGGCAAAGTTCGAGTCATCACAGTTTATGAGGATAATCCAAAATGATCAATAACGAGAAAACAAATTTCTGGAAAGATGAGACTTGCGAATATTGCGGTGGTTTGATCGTTGAAAAGCGCGTGACGTTGCATCGCAAGGTACACGGTAAGTATGTGCTAATCGAGAATGTACCTGCAGGTATTTGCGTCAAGTGTGGCACCCGATATTATGCGGCGAATGTGTTGAAAACGATCGAAGAGAGTTTGCGTGGTCGTCGCGCGGCGGAACGCAAGGTAGTTGTTCCGGTGTACTCGTTATGAAAAAGATTAGGATTTCTTGTTAACCGCGAACATTTCCAACCGCGAACTTTTCCAATCGTAATTTCCTCACTGAAAACCACTGCGCTTACGTGGCGTGCGAGTGTCCGCGTCCGAAAAATCTCTCTTGAATCGAACCTCTATTGAATCTCCGTCGCCTCATTGGGTATCTCCTCAGTTTCATTGTCACAATTTTTTTTCTCGCGCTCGCGCTGGCGAATGTAAGGATTGAACAACTCCAAGCCGCGTTTGCCGCCGCTGATTATCGGTTTGCATTTTTCGCCGCAGGCGCGACGTTTGCGGCGTATATTTTTCGCGCCGCGCGCTGGCGGCAATTACTCGCCCCCTCGCAAAAAATTTCGATCGCGCGATTATTCCCCGTTCTGATCGTCGGCTTTGCGCTGAACAATCTTTTGCCCGGTCGTCCCGGCGAATTTTTGCGCGCGCATGCGCTAGGCAAGCGCGAAAATTTGTCGCGCATGTTAGGATTCGGCACGGTAGTGCTGGAACGCGTAGTGGATGGCTTGACGTTGCTCGCGTTTCTTCTGATTGCTTATTTTGCGTTTAGTCCTTTGCATCTATTTCTGCCGGAACTCGCGGAATGGATCGGTCTAATCGCCTTTATTCTTTTTTCGCTCGCGCTCGCGGCGATTATTTTTCTCTTAAAGCGCGAACAACTCGCGTTGCACCTGTTCCATCGGCTCACGCAATTCTTGCCGCGGCGATTTGTCGCGCGCGTGGAGCAGATGATCGGCTCGTTTACGCTCGGCATGCACTCGCTTCATTCCGCGCGCGAGGTTGCGATGATCGCGCTCTTATCGCTCGCGGTTTGGGTATGTGAGTTTATTTCATACTTTGCAATGCTCACCGCATTTCATACGCTTGCCGCGTTTTCACTTCGCCCCGTTGCGGCGGCGATGACGATGGTGTTGATCAATTTGGGAATTATGATTCCGGCCGCGCCGGGCGGTTTGGGTCCGTACGAAGCGGCGGGAATTTTCGCGCTGAGCGCGTTCACTGTAAATGCGAACGCCGCGGCAAGTTTTGCGTTGGCAATGCACGCGACTCAATATTTACTGATTACGAGTCTCGGTTTTATTTTTATTTGGCGCGAGGGGGTTTCGTTAGTGGAGATGTCTACAGTAGACAGTTAACAGTCAACAGTAAGCAGTATGTTGTGACTGTCTACTTGAGTTTTCGCTCAACGCGACTATAATGCATTCACAGTTCAACAAAAGATCAATCCATGAAACTTGCCGAATATCAATCA
>JACQEA010000249.1 GCA_016200825.1 Chloroflexota bacterium
AAACGCGCAACGTTGATGTTTCGTGATTTAGAGCGCTTGAAAAAAATTCTGAACGATCCCGCGCGTCCCGCGCAAATAATTTTTGCGGGCAAGGCGCATCCCGCCGATGAGCCGGGCAAAGAGTTGGTCAAGCAAGTTGCGCAGTTTACGCGCGCGAACGGTTTGGTCGGAAAAATTTTTTTCGCCGAGGATTACGATATTGATCTCGCGCGCAATCTCGTGCAAGGCGTGGACGTGTGGGTGAATACGCCGCGACGTCCGTTGGAGGCGAGCGGAACGAGCGGAATGAAAGCCGCGCTCAATGGTGCGCTGAATTTTTCCGTATTGGATGGATGGTGGCGCGAAGGATTTGTGCAAGATCAAAACGGATGGGCGATTGGCGAAGATAAAACCGGGGACGATCACAACGCGCAAGACGCGGCGGACGCGGATTCTTTTTACGCGATACTCGAAAACGAAATCGTGCCGCTGTTCTACACGCGTGACGAGCGCGGCGTTCCGCGCGAATGGGTGCGCCGAATGAAACAAGCCATTCGAACACTCGCGCCGCAATTTAGCGCGCGGCGAATGCTGAAAGAGTACGTGACGCGGTATTATGTGCCAACGGCAACGCGGTGAATTTGCGATTTGCGATTGCCGATTTTCGATTCACTTCCTTCCGCTAGGGCAGATTCGCAAATTGTAATTCGCAATTCGCAATTCGGAATTCGCAATTCAAAAATCCGCATGTCTTATTCTCCTGAATACTTTCTCGCGCGTGAACGCTGGCGCGATTGGCGCATCGAAGCGCGCGAACTGGTGCGGCTCGCGCGGGTTACACAAGGCGACGCGATTCTCGAAATCGGTTGCGGTGGCGGCGGATTATTGCGAATGCTCGCGGCGCGCGGCGCGCGCGCGGTGGGTGTAGACACGTTAGATGTTGCGTTGGAGTTGGCGCGCACGCGTAGTAAAGGCGAGTCGCCGACTCGCCTTTACTACGACGGTCCCTCCTATCTCGCGCGCATCGCAGACGACAAGCCACTCCCTTTTGCAAACGAAACGTTCGACGCAATCCTCGCGCAACATGTGATCGAACATATTGCAGAGATCAACGCGGCGGTGCGCGAATGGACGCGCGTTTTGAAACGCGGCGGGCGCGTCGCGCTCGCCACGCCGAACGCGCGCTATCCCGATCCCGCGCATTTCGCCGACGCGAATCACGCGCATATTTTTGAACTGAACGAACTAACCGCGTTGCTGATCGACGCGGGATTTGAAATTGAAAATGCCGTGACTGTATTTCCACTGTTGGCGCGCGCGCGCGCGTTGCGCGCCGCGGGCGTGATCGCGCATGATTTGTTCCGGCGTATGCCGTACTTTCGTGATCGCGGCAGAACGATCCTGATCGGCGCGCGATTAATCTAACCCAAGTTGCTACCTTACGATAGTTGTTCCAATGTCATGCTGAGTAGATTCGCTTCACTCACTATAAACTCCGCGAAGCATCTCGCGAGAGACTTTTGATTTCAAACCAATTTGCGAGATTCTTCGGTCGCGGAGTTTACACTGAGCGGAGCGAATGTGCTCCCTCAGAATGACAAGGTGGAAACTTGAATTAATCTAAAGTACTAGGACTATTGTAAACTTGTGAGCGAAAATTGTTTGCTGTAATCTATTGTGGGGGATTATGAAGCGCATTGCGCTCCGGCGTCAAACTATCAACATCGGTGTTATTACTTTTCTGTTAGTCGCACTCTTTCGCGTTATCGGCGGCTTTGAATTTTTGGAACTCAAAGCCGTGGATGTCGCGTTTAATTTACGCGGCACAAGCCCACCCACCTCGCCGATTGTCATCGTTGCGATTGACGACGAATCGTTCAATCAAACTAATCTGCATTGGCCCTGGCCGCGTTGGTACTTTGCGCAAATCATAGACAAACTCAAAGCCGGCGGCGCGCGCGCAGTCGTGATTGATGTTATTTTCTACGAGCCGTTCGACGGCGACGCGGTTCTCGCGGAATCCATTCAAAATAGCAAGAATGTAATTCTTGCCAACAACATCGGCGTGGTGAGCGATCCCAACTTTCGTTTAGAACAAGTGAATATGCCGGTGGACGCGTTAGTCAAAACGGACGCGCCGATTGGTCTCTCGAATTTTCCTTCCGACCGTGACGGCTTTGGTCGTCACATTTTGGCGTTTCAATCGCTCAACGAAAAATTATTTTATCACTGGGCGGTCATCGCGACGGCAAAATATCTGAATCAGAATTTGCTGGAGAGACCGACTTCTACTTCCATTCCGCTGACCAATCGCGCGATTCCGTTGCGCGATCAAACGCTCTTGCTCAATTATCGCGGACCGGCTCGAACGTTCCGAAATATTCCGGCGTACCAAGTTGTGAATGGCGATGTGCCCGCCGAATTTTTCAAAGACAAGATCGTGTTGATCGGCTCGACGACCGAAACGTTGCACGATAATTATCCGACGCCGTTTGGCGGCAGCGATCGCAAAATGCCCGGCGTGGAAATCGGCGCGAACGCGATTGATATGATCCTGACGCAAAATTATCTCACTGATCTTGACCTGCTTGGCGGACTCGCATGGATGATTGTCGCCGGGCTTGTGGGCATCGCGTTGAACTTGATTCGCCGTCCCGCCCTCGCGCTGTTGGGATTGGGATTATCAATTTTTATTTTCGCGATGGTGTGGCTCGCCGCGTTTGTTCTTCAGCATATTGAACTGCCGTTCGTCAGCATTCAAGCCGCGCTTTTTCTCACGTTTATCGTCCCGACGGTCGAGCGCGCGATTGTAGAAGAATCCGCCAAGCGGCGCGTGCGTGCGATCTTTGCACAATTCATCGCGCCGGAAATGGTCGAGCAGTTGGTGGAACAAGGAATCGAATCTTCGCGCGGCAAACGCGCTGAATTGACGATTCTTTTTTCCGACATTCGCGGCTTTACCACGCTGGCAGAAAAACTCGCGCCCGATCAACTCGTCGCGATCTTGAATCAATATCTTGCCGCGATGACCGATGTAATTTTCAAACACGGCGGCACGGTAGACAAATTTGAAGGCGACGCGATCATCGCGTTTTGGGGCGCGCCGCAAGCCGATGCGCGCCACGCCAGCCGCGCGCTTGCCGCCGCGTTAGCGATGCGAAAAGAATTGACGCTTTTGAAACAGAAATGGAATTCCGCCAACGCGCAAGGATTTGAAATCGGCATTGGGCTGAATTCCGGTGAAGCATTTGTGGGATTGATCGGATCGGAAAAACGCATCAACTATACCGTGATTGGCGATAACGTAAATCTCGCCTCGCGCATTCAGGATTTGACCAAAGAATATCGCTGGCCGTTGTTGATCAGCGAATCTACATTTGCTCAGGTCAAAAATGAATTCGACGCGGAATTCCTCGAGGCGAAATTAGTCAAAGGCAAAACCGTCCCGGTCGGCATTTATCGCGTGCTGGGAACGCGCGGCGCGCCCGAAGATGAACGCGTGCGTCCGGTGTTTGCCTAAAGGAGTTTCAAATGATTTGCTCAACTCTGCGCGGCACGATTGGTTTATTGTTGTTGGCGCTCGCGCTCGACGCGTGTAATAGTCCGGGCGCGATTGAAACGCGCTCGGCCCGCGTGTCAGAAATTGTAAATATTGTCGAAGCGCGTCCGCCGCAACAACCAAACTTTTCGCCCGCGTCATTGGGTTTATCATTAAAGACGAACGCGCAAGTTCGCACCGGCGTTGTTTCCAAAGTGCGGCTTGATTTTTCCGAAGGCAGTATCGTCCGTTTGAGCGAGAACACGTTGTTGACCGTCGAGGAAATTGCGGGATCGGATGGCGATCCGATCAGCCGATTTCAATTGACGTTAGGAAAAATTTGGGTTTCAGTTTTCAATCAAACTTTTCAATTAGACACACCGGCGGGCGTTGCGACCGTGCGCGGTTCGTTCGCCATTTTCGAAGTCGTGCGCGACAATCCCAACGATCCGAACAGCGTCAAACTGATCACGGATTGTTTGGAAGGTGAGTGTACCGCCAAAAATGATTTCACGCTGAAACGTTTCGGTAATTTGGAACGCGTCACTCTTACGCGCGAGCAACGTGATGCCGCGCCGGTACCTGTACCGCCGGAACGCTTGCGCGATTTTTTGGATAACAATCGCAACTCATCAAGCCAACAAATTGTCGCGACTCTAACTGCCGCGCCGCAACGTACGCGCACGCCCGAGCCATCGTCTACGACAACAGTGATTCGAAATCCGACTGAAACACCAATCGCAACGAATACGGTTGGCATCCTGCGCTCGATTGATGTGACGCGCACAGTTGAAGCAACATCAACCGTAATCTTGCGCGCAACCCCAACCCCAACGCTCTCGCGCAATACGCCGACGCCAACGCCTGTTTTTAATCGCGATGTTTTTCCAGTCATCACGCTGGTCACTACAATTATCCGTCCAACAGAAACAACTGAAATTCGCGTTACGCCGGGTTCAACGCTGGTTAGCCCAACTGAAATTCGCATCACGCCGGGTTCAACGCTGATCAGCCCAACTGAAATTCGCGTCACGCCGATTCTGAAAACAATTGAGCCAACCCTGATTTCAACTCTTACGTTGCCAACTCTGACGATTCAAAAATAAATTTATGCGTCACGCGTTGAGAATTGGATTTTGTTTGAGCATGGGACTGCTTGCCAGCGCGTGCGGTGGCGCAGTCGGCGCGCGCTCAGCCAGTCTGAGCGAAATTCTCAATCTCGTCCAAGCGCGCTTGAATCAGGAACAAAATTTTTTTTCTGCCAGCGCCGGAACGAATATTAGCGTAGGAGGCCAAGTCCGTACGGGCGATCAATCGCGCGTGCGGTTGGATTTTTCGGACCAGAGTATTGTGCGGTTGGGCGCGAATACGTTGCTCACGGTGGATGAAATTGATCCGGGCTCGGATCCCATCAAACATTTTGAGATGCAAGCCGGGCGAATATGGATTTCTATTTTTGGCGGCAGTTTTCAAGTAGACACTCCCGCTGGAACGACGACCGTGCGCGGGTCGCACGCGTACGTTGATCTGGATCGGATTAATTGCGTTCACGGCACTTGTATTTTTCGCAATCAATTTTTTTCCGTCACGTTTTTTACGATGGAAGGAATAATTTTGTTGGATGGCGGACGCAGTTTTATTCGCGCCACGTTGACCGATGCAGACGTAGATAATTTTCCGCCGTCCACCTCCGCAACGTTAACAGCGGAAGCGCGACCGCGGACCGCAACTCGAACTCAAACGCCGACCACCACACCGACTCAAACGCGCACCGCGACTCCAACGAGCACGGCAACGACGACACTCACTCCAACGACGACGCTCACGATCATTCCCCTCGCGCTCGTGTGTTCGGAATCACCCGTGCCGTTTGATCCGCCGTCTGGCAAAGCCGTCAACGCGCGCACAACGGTTTTTCGTTGGAATTCCAATTATGTTTTGAAACCGAACGAAGTATTTGATATTTTGGTTTGGCCCGCGGGCTCTGCGCCGGCCAGCATTGGCACCACGCGCGATAAAAATTTTTCCGCCGATTTGCAAACTTGGAAATACGCGGGCGCGTTTGGAAATTACAATTGGGCAGTCCAAGTGCGACGCGCGGATGGAGTAACCGGATGTTCGAGCGCCCCGATCACTTTTGGTTTTTCTGCGCCGCCGGCCGCCGTTCCGCCAACGGCTGTTCCAAAACCAACCGCTGTGCCAACGAAACCGATTCAGATCGCGCCGTGCACACCGGGTCCAAATAATAATTACAAGTGTTAGCCAATGCAGATTCAAACCCGCATCATTGCTAATGAGCGTTTGTGGGCGAACATCCAGACGATAACTGTGACGGCACCGGATCTGGCTCGGACAATTCGTCCGGGTCAGTTTGTTTTGGCGCGCGCGCCAAATAATTTCGATCCGTACTTGCGCCGCGTGCTCATCCCTTTGCAAACGCGCGACGATCAAATTCAATTCGCGATGGACGCGGCGGATCCACTCGTCGCGCGCGCGTACCCCGATGCGATTTTGGATTTACTCGCGCCGCTTGGTCGCGCGATTCATTTCGATTCGAACGCGCGGCATATTTTGCTTGCGACCGATGGCGCGCGTATCGCGCCGCTGATTTTTCTCGCGCACGCGGCGATTCAAAGCGGACGCGCGGTCGTTTTGGTTGCGCGGCAAACGAACGCATCGCCGATTTTTCCCGCGGCGTTACTTCCCGAAGAAATTGAATATCATACGACGAATGAAAATGAAGCGTGGATGGATGCGGACGCATTGGCATGGGCAGACGCGATTTACGCGTGCGGCACGCGCGCGGCGTATCGCGAATTGTTTGACGCGATTTCGCACGCGCGTTATCGCGTCCCGCGCGAGTTTGCGCGCGTGTGGATGGAGGCGGCAATGCCGTGCGGCGTCGGCGAGTGTTTTGCGTGCGCGATTGAAAGCGCGCGCGGCTTCGCGCTGACGTGTCAACACGGACCATTTTTCGATCTGGTGGATATTTAATTTTTCGCGTAATTCGCAATAACAGTTATCCACGAAAAACACGAATCGCCAAAAAAAATAATTTCAATTCTTTCGTGATTTTTCGTGTGTTTCGTGGATGCTTTTCTTATTTCGAAACAGGTCTGATGAATTTTTCTATCGAACTCGCGCCAAATTGGAAACGCGGCTTGACGTTGAATCATCCAGTGATGATTGTCACGCCGAGTTGGGATTCGTCGCCGGTCGGGGCGATCGTTACACCGCCGCTGACGGCGCGCTTGCGCGCGCGCGCAGCCGACCCGCGCGTAATTGATTTGCCCGGAGGATTTTTGCTCAACAGCCGCGCGGCAAATCCGGGCGTGAGTCAATTTGTGGAACAGCATCAGCGCGCGTGGGAAAAATCGGTCACGCCAATTATTGTTGCGCTCGCGGCGCAAGCCGCCGATGACTGGGCGAAGCTTGCCGCGCGGTTGGAACGCGCGCCGGGTGTGAGTGGAATTGAATTGCATTTGAATCCAGTTGTGGACGCCGTGTCCGCGATTCAACAAACGCGCGCCGCAACCGATCTGCCGATCTTGACAAAACTCGATTTGGAAAATGCGCGCGCGATTGCGCGCGCGTGTCTCGACGCGGGCGCGAATGCGCTCGTGATTAGCCGCGCGCCGCGCGGCGCGCGCGTGATCGAAGGAAAAATTCGGCGCGGACGAATGTACGGTCCGTTCGTTCAGCCGATGGTCTTGAACGCGTTGAATGAAATCGCCGCGCTCAAATTAGGCGCGCCGTTGATCGCGTGTGGCGGAATTCATTCGGTTGAAGACGTGCGCGCGTTTTTATCGGCGGGCGCGGACGCGGTCGAAATTGATACCGCGCAGTGGGTCGACGCGGCAAGTGTCGCGCGGCTGTGTGAGGAAATTGCTGGGGCGCGTGATGATTAGGGTTTGGAAAATTCTCGCGCGAATCAACATTTTATTTTTCTTTTTCGCGGCATCCAGTTGCGTAACAAGAGAAATTCCAAATTCAATTTCAGCGCCGACCATAGCGCCCGCGCCAACCGCGCGCGTTTCGCTTTCTCCAACCGCGACGCGCGCGGCATCTTCTCTCCCGCCGAGTTGGTGGACACTTGAAATTGAAATGCCCGCGACGATTGAATTCAGCGGCGATAAAAATACGGCGGTGTGGAGCACGCGCGATCTAAACGTAAAAGGGTTGAGTGATTTGCTCGCGGCGCAAGGAAAAAACGCGCGCTATACGGTGTCCATCATTGCGCGTTCGGTTGACGCGATCTATGACGTGGTGTTTGTGAAAAATGGAAACGCGTATGGGTTGAATCTGACGCGCGGGATCGCGCGGACGGTGATCACGGGCACGCGGGTGGGAATGATTCATC
>JACQEA010000250.1 GCA_016200825.1 Chloroflexota bacterium
CGCGTGTCGAATCAACGCGATCAGCCGCGTCCGCGCGTCCGCGCGATTTTGTGCTTGCGTTCGATAGCGATGCGCGTCAATAACCAACACCCCTTCCGTATTGACACGTTTGCCCGCGAGTTTTATCAAACGCGCGCGCACTGGCGCGGGCAATGTTGAGTGTGAAATGGCGAAATAAAGTTGCACCGCGCTCGCGACCTTGTTGACATTTTGTCCGCCGGGTCCAGACGCGCGAATAAATTCCTCATGAATCTCAGATTCGTTCAGCGCGATTCCATTTCCAATTTCAATAGACATTTTTCTTATCAAAAACTATCCACGAAATACACTAGGGCGTGTATGCAAAATCTTCGTGGAGAATTCAAGGGCGTTTAGCAACAAGGTTTTTCAACGAAACCAGAGGCAATAAACCTTTTTGCATAGACGCCCTAATTATCACGAAATAATTTTTTACAGACTTTGCTTCCGTGTTTTTCGCGGTTGATGTTTCGATTACGGTTCTTCTCCAACCGCGAGCGGACATTCGGGATTGCGACTCCAATCGCTCCACGATCCTGCGTACAACAAAACATTTTCCATTCCCGCGAGATGCATCGCGAAAATATTTTGACACGCGTTCACGCCGCTCCCGCAATAATGAACGACCGTTTGCGCGCGTCCCGCGCCGAGCGCGTCGAAACGCGCGCGTAAATCGGTCGCCGGTTTGAATCGCAAATCATCTGCGCCGCGCAAATTTCCTGCGAGCGGCGCGTTGCGCGCGCCGGGAATGTGTCCCGCGCGCGCGTCAATCGGTTCGATCAAGCCCGCGTAACGTTCCGCAAGCCGCGCGTCGAGTACAAGCGCGCGCGTGTCCGCGCGTAAATCATTCACGCGCGCTTGATCTACAACCCAGTCCGGGTGTGGAGTTAATTCGATGCCACCGCGCGGCACGCGCGGAATTTCCGTTTGCACCGCGCGACCTTCCGCGATCCAACGCGTGATGCCACCATCCAACAACGACACGCGCGCGAAACCAAAATAACGCAACAGCCACCACAATCGCGCCGCCGTTCCGCCGCCGCTATCATCATACGCGATCACGTGCGTCTCCGCGCGAATTCCTGCGCGCGCGACCACTTCACCAAATTGTTCAATCGTCGGAAGTGGATGCCGACCAGGACCTTGGCCCGGTGGCGCAGACAAATCGCGATCGAGGTCAAAAAAAATCGCGCCGGGAATATGTCCGTTGAGATATTCAGCAGATCCATTTTTGTCTTTGCGCAAATACCAGCGCACATCCGCGATCCGAATTGTTTCATCGTTCAAATGTTGCGCGAGCCAATCGGTTGTGACGAGCGGCGGAATATTCATCGCGTCTCCTTTGCGCCTCAAAAAAATCGCGCCGCAAAATGAAACGAGCCGACGCGGCGCGGTCGGCTCAGTGGTGCCCCAAGCGACACTCCGACCATTCCAAGTATGCACGATTACAACGAAATTGCAATTCTTGATTTCAAACGTCTTCCCCACAGAGAAGCTAGTCGTTCGATGCGGTTGCTCCTGTACTTCTATCGTTACCCATCCCCTAAGATTCGCAAGCAATCTCATACCAATCTCGCAAAGCTTCAACTTGACCTGTCAACTTACTTGCATTAATATTGGCACAGCTTTCCACATCTTTACTAAATTTTACTAGGTTTTGCAATGCCTCCAAACCTCGAAACCGTAGAACAACGTTGGTTTACGCTGAGTGAAGCGAGTGAGCTCCTCGGAATCCATCCAACCACTCTGCGAGATTGGGCGGACTCGGGCAAAATTCCAGCTCTGCGGACGCCCGGTGGACATCGTCGCTTCGATGTGCGAGACCTTCAAGCATTTTTACAGCGTCGCCGAATTGGGTCGACCGGACGCGAGTTGACCGTTGCGGAGCGAAATCCGCTGGAAAATATCCGTCAACAATTCGGCTCGAATCAAATCGCGCGCCAACGTTGGTATCAACAACTTTCGGAAGAGCAACGCGCGAAAGACCGCGCGACGGGTCAGCGAATGCTGGGATTGTTGATTCAATACACGAGCCGCCATGAGAATGCCGATCATTTTCTTGAACAAGCGCGCGGGTTAGCGCGTGAGTACGGAAAGGACCTCGCCGAGGCGGAGTTCACGCCCTCGGGTCTCGTGCGCGCGTTTCTTTTCGTTCGCCGCGCGATTCTCAATGCCACGCATCAGCCCCAGGATGTTACTGCACTGAATGATGCGGAGAGCATGCGTCTCTATCAACGCATCAACAGTTTTATGGATGAAATGCTGCTCAGCACGCTCGATGCGTATGAGCAAGCGGGTGGCGGGAAAAAGCCGAAACACATTGGATTGAAAAAATCTCTCCGGACAAAACGCGGAAAATAAGTTGACGAACGACTTGATGTGAAGGAGTTTTGTGAGTCATATCCTGATGATGGGACTGAATCATACGACCGCGCCTATCCAGATTCGCGAACAAGTCGCGTGCAAGTGCGATGAACTTGCTCAAATATTGCCTCGACTCATCTCTGCCGATTCCCATTCAGCCCTGACCGAAAGCGTCGTCCTCTCCACTTGCAATCGCATCGAAATCTACGCGGTCACAGACGATCGCGTTCGCGGCGAGCAATCGTTGCGCGATTTTTTTGAATCGCGGCGCGAATTGATTTCCATTCCTCTAACTAATTCTCTTTACGCTCATCACGACCGCGCTGCCGCGCAGCATCTTTTGGGTGTCGCCTGCGGATTGGATTCAATGATCCTCGGCGAGTTTGAAATCCTGGGTCAAGTGCGCGCGGCGTACGAAATCGCCAACCAGCACAAAACGGCGGGCGCGATTCTGACCGCGCTTTTTCATCGCGCGATTCATTCAGGCAAACGCGCGCGCGCCGAAACTGGAATCGGGCGGGGCGCGGCTTCGGTTGCATCCGCCGCCGTTGCGCTCGCGCGGGAACAGATTGGCGACCTGACTGAAAAAAATATTCTCGTCATCGGCTCGGGCGAGATGGGACAGCGCACCGCGCAAAATTTACGCGCCGATGGCGTGCGATCCCTTTATGTTGTCAATCGCACGTACGATCACGCGCTCAAAATCGCAAACGATCTCGGCGGTACCGCGCTACCCTTCGCCGATTTAGATGATGCACTGATCCAAGCCGATGTAGTCATCAGCGCGACGGGTGCGCGACATATCGTACTGGACGCTGCCACGATCACCCGCGCGATGTCAACGCGTCCAAACCGCGCGCTGTGCTTGATTGATATCGGCTTGCCGCGCGATATTGATCCGCGCGCGCGTGAGATTTCAAACGTTCGCTTGTTCGACCTCGATAATTTGAATCAAGTTGCCGAAGAAAATCGCGCGGAACGCGAAAAGTATATCGCGGAGGTTCGAGCAATTATCGAACACGAGTTAGAAGAATTTTGGAACTGGCTTTTGGCGCGTCGCGCCGCGCCGACCATCACCGCGTTGCGAGAACGCGCCGAGGAAATTCGCGCCGCCGAACTCGATAAGGCGCTACGCCGCTTGGGGCATCTTGAACTGAACGAACGTGACCGCAACGTGATCGCCGCGCTCTCTGCAAGCATCGTCAGCAAATTGCTTGCCGCGCCTACCGCGCATCTCAAAGAACGCGTTCAGAGCGGCGATGGGCAAGTGTATCTCGACACACTCCGCGAACTGTTCGAGTTATCGGATGAGCATGTAGGGGCGAAGCATTCGCACGATTCAGAAGCTCAAGAAATTGCTATCTCAATGCGGAATGATCTTCAACGAAAATCTTGATCTGGCGAATGCTTCGCCCTTACAAACTCAACGGACTGTTGATGCAAACTCAAATTTCCAAACACCTTTTTGAAACCGCGCAAAATATTTTTCCTGGCGGCGTGAATAGTCCCGTCCGCGCGTGGAAAAGTGTTGGCGGCGCGCCGCGCTTTATCGCGCGCGGCGCGGGCGCGAAAATTTTCGACGCGGATGGAAATGAATATCTCGACTACGTCGGCTCGTGGGGACCGTTGATTCTGGGTCACGCACATCCGCGCGTCGTCGCCGCGATTCAAGATGCCGCGACGCGCGGCACGAGTTACGGCGCGCCGTGCGAACTCGAAATTGAATTGGACAAACGAATTACGCAATCAATCCCTTCGATGGAAATGTTGCGTTTTGTTTCATCGGGCACCGAAGCGACGATGAGCGCGATTCGCCTCGCGCGCGCTTTCACGCATCGCGACAAAATTGTGAAATTCGACGGCGGCTATCACGGTCACGCCGATTTTCTGTTGGCAAAAGCGGGCTCGGGTGTTGCCACTCTCGGCTTGCCTGATAGCGCGGGCGTGCCTGCAGCGATTGCCGCGACGACACTGATCGCGCCATATAACGATCTCGATTCGGTCGCGCGCCTTTTCGATTCTCACCGCGACGAAATTGCGGCAGTCATTGTCGAACCGGTCGCGGGCAATATGGGCGTCGTTTCGCCGCAGAAAAATTTCCTTTCTGGCTTGCGCGAGATGACGCGCGCGCACAATTCGCTTTTGATCTTCGACGAAGTGATCACAGGCTTTCGCGTCGCGTGGGGCGGCGCGCAATCGCTTTACAACATTCAACCCGATCTGACGTGCCTCGGAAAAATTATCGGCGGCGGTTTACCCGTTGGCGCGTACGGCGGACGACGCGACATTATGCGACTCATTGCGCCACTCGGTCCCGTTTATCAAGCGGGGACGCTCTCGGGCAATCCGCTCGCGATGGCGGCTGGCATCGCGACGCTCGACGCGATTGCCGCGATCCCAAACGCATACGCGCAACTCGACGCGCGCGGCGCGCAACTCGAACAAGGTCTGTGCGATGGCGCGCGCGCGGCGAAAATTCCGCTGATCATCAATCGCGTCGGCTCAATGATGACCGTATTCTTCACCGAATTACCAATTACCAATTACCAATTTGCAAAAACATCTGACATGCAACGATACGCAAAGTTCTTTCATGGAATGTTAGAGCGTGCCATTTACCTCGCGCCATCCCAGTTCGAAGCGATGTTTATCTCCCTCGCACATACGGAACAAGATATTTTACGAACAGTGGAATCCGTAGATGACGCTCTAAAGACGTTGAACAAATGACAATCCGCAATCCGCAATCCGCAATTCGCAATTTAGTTGTTGGCACACGCGGCTCGGCGCTCGCGCAATGGCAGACGAACTACGTGATTGCGGCGCTCGGTCACATCGCGCCTGAAATAAAAATTGAAACACGGATCATCAAAACGTCGGGCGATAAAGACCAAACGCGTTCGCTCGCAGAATTCGGCGGGCTGGGCGTGTTCACCAAAGAAATTGAGAACGCATTGCTTGCTCGCGAAATTGATCTCGCAGTACATAGTCTCAAAGATCTTCCGACCGAGTTGGGCGATGGGCTGACGATTGCGGCGATCACCGAACGTGAAGACGCGCGCGATTGCATTGTCTCGCGTCACCGTCTTGGTTTGATGCAGTTGCCACGCCGCGCGCGCATCGGTACATCATCTGTGCGGCGCAGTGCACAAATTCGCGCGCTTCGTCCCGACGCGCAAATTATCCAACTGCGCGGCAACGTGGACACGCGGCTCCGCAAAGCGCGAACGGAAGAATACGACGCGATCGTGATCGCGGCGGCGGGCATTATTCGATTGGGACGCGCGAGTGAGATCACCGAATATCTCTCGCTCGAAACTTTTTTGCCCGACCCAGGGCAGGGCGCGCTCGCGATCGAAATTCGCGCCGACGATCCAGAGTTGGCAACTCTGATCTCGCAACTCGATCATACGCCGACGCGCGCGGCGGTCACTGCTGAACGCGCATTCTTGCGCGCTCTCGGCGGCGGGTGTCGTATCCCAATTGGCACGTACGCTGAAATGCGCGGCGGTCAATTGCATCTCGACGCGTTGATTGCTTCGGACGATGGTTCGCGAATATCGCGCGGAGAAATCGTAGGCGAAGCGTTAGGCGCGGAAGAATTGGGCGCGAAATTAGCGGCGCGGTTAAATGTAGCGGCGAAGCATTCGCAAAATATTGGTGTCAGAGCGTTAAGCTTGGATGATCCCAGCAAGACGATCCAACAACTATTCGCGGCGAATGCCTCGCCCCTACGCGGACGAAAAATCCTCATCACACGCGCGCGCGAACAGGCGCA
>JACQEA010000252.1 GCA_016200825.1 Chloroflexota bacterium
ATGCCCTGAGTACGTTCGCTTCGCTCAGTATAAACTCCGCGAACGGGACGCAAAGAACGCTGAGTTGTCATTCTGAGCGACCGCAAGGAGCGAAGAATCTTGTTATTCGACTTTGAATCTAATTGCAGCAACAAGATGCTTCGCGGAGTTTATAGTGAGCGAAGCGAATCTACTCAGCATGACATCGTCGCTTGTTTTTTTCTTTGCGCCCTTGCCGTTCTGAATGGTAAAAATTACACCTGCACTTGCCGCAGGTGCAAGTGTTTCGCAAAGTCTGTTACATGATGAATGTTCGCGTCACGGCGATTGCGACCGGGCTGGTTCAGGGCGTCAATTTTCGCGTGTTCGTTCAGCAGCGCGCGCGCGAGTTGGGATTGATCGGTTACGTTTGCAATCGCGCGGATGGCGCGGTGGAAATTATCGCGGAAGGATCGCGCGAAATACTGGAGCGCTTGGTTGACGCGGCGCGCCGTGGTCCGCCGAGCGCGCACGTCGAATCTGTGGACGCGCAATGGAGCGCGGCAACGGCAGAATTTCATCGCTTTGAAATTCGGGAATGAGAATTTTACTTTTCGCGCGCTGACATTGAGAGGCATCGTCCACAATGATTCATAAACATCCCGAACGCACCGCGTGGTTTGTCATTTGGGGCGCGTTCGCGATTTTTTTGCTCCTCTGTTTTTCCATTCCCCTGGCGATTCGCCACTATTTTTTATTTTCCACAACCAGCAAACCGGCTTTGCTCGAAGTGATTGGCGGCACGGTGCGCGTGCACGAACGCGGCGCCGCCGCGCCAACTGCGGTGACGAAAATAAAAGAGTTGACCGAAGGCACCGCGATTGAGACGGACGAAAATTCGCGCGGCATCATTACGTTTTTCGACGGCAGTACCGCGACCATTTTTCCCGCCACGCAAATTCAATTGCGCGATTTGCGCGTATCGGCTTTTTCGTTTGGCGAAGCGCCGGTGACAATCGCGATCGAGCAATCGCGCGGGCGCATGCGCGTGGGCGCGGCGTTGCTGAGTGGCGCGGGGCGCGAACGAAATTTGCAAATCATCACGCCGCATCTGGTCGCAACGCTCGCGGAAGGAAGTTACGCGATTGATGTGAGCGCGGACGCGTCGCAAGTCACCGTGCGCGATGGCAAAGCAATCGTTGACGCGCAAGAACGCTCGGTGACGCTCGCGCGTTCGCAACGTACCGTCGTGCGCTCCAACGAGCCGCCGCTTCCACCGCTTTCCGCCGCGCTCGATTTAATTGTCAACGGCGATTTCAAAGATCCGCTCGCGCGCGGTTGGACATTATGGCGCGATCCGCTCAGCGATCCGAATCCCGCGAACGGCTTGATCGAAGTGTTGCCGGTTGGAAATCGACAGGCGTTTCATATTTTGCGCAGCGGATCGAATCAATCGTCTGCGATCACGGGAATTATTCAAACGATCAACAAAGAAGTTTCTGATTTTCGGAGCATCCGGTTGGCGGCGGACTTGCGCGTGCATTTGCAAAGTTTGTCCGGCGGCGGCATTCTCAGTTCGGAATATCCGCTGATCCTGCGCGTAAAATATCGCGATGTGTACGGCAGTGAAGCGGAATGGGTGCATGGATTTTACGTTCAAAATGCAACGAACAATCCAACGAACAATAGCGAATTAGTTTTGCAAGATGTGTGGATTCCGTTCGAGTCCGGGAATTTATTTGAAACGCTCGATCCAAAACCGTTTTACATTACGCAAATTTTTATTTACGCCTCGGGCTGGGATTATGATGCGTATATTTCGTCGGTTCGTCTTATAGTCGAATAGTTTTTTAGTCCAGAGTTCGATGACAATTCGACAAATAGACGATTAGACTATCAGACTATTCGACTATCCGACTAAAACCCCAACCCATGTTCCTTCAAACTATAAAACCGATCCCCCGCGCCAATGACCACGTGATCCAGCACATCAATGTCTAAAACTTTTCCGGCTTGAACAATTTCGCGCGTCACCGCGATGTCTTCCGGCGAAGGCGTGGGATCGCCGGACGGATGATTGTGCGCGAGAATGAGCGCGGCGCAATTCTGCCGCACCGCTTCGCGAAATAATTCGGTCACGCGAATAACGGTGGTGTGCAACGAACCGCGATAAATCGTGGGCGTGGCAAGCACGCGATTTTTTGTATCGAGCAAAACGGTGCGCATCACTTCTTGTTCGGACGCGCGCATATCCGCCAGCAATTTCGCCGCATCTTCCGGTGATCGAACGATCGGTCGCTCCTCCGGCGATTCAATCAACATTCGCCGTCCCAATTCGAATGCCGCGTTCAATTCAATCGCTTTGACCTCGCCGATTCCTTTGAGCTGTTTTAGTTCATTAAAGGGTTGACGCGCGAGTCCGCCCAACCCGCCGAAATTTGCCAACAAATGTTCTGCCAAATGCAAAACATTTTCGCCGCGTGTGCCGGTGCGAAGAAGAATCGCGATCAATTCTTCATTCTTGAGCGCGATCGCGCCGTGCGCGCGCAAGCGTTCGCGCGGGCGTTGATTTTTATCAACCGCGATTTTCAAATAGTCACCGTGCGAAGTCGTTTCAGCTGGAAGCGTCATTGCATCCTCATTGAAATGATTTTTGGAGATTCGCCGCAGAGTTTAGCACAGCCGCTGAAAAAAATAAAGCGATAGTAACAACCCGCGCCCTTGCTTTTTTCAAATCCGGGTGTAAAATGCCGAGAACTTTCAGGTTGTGGTGAACGATGGCATTTCTGTCCGAACTGCTCGCGCGCGATGTGCGCGACAATAAGAACGCGCTGATCGGCAAATTGCGCGATGTGTTGATCGTGCTGAGCAACGCGAACGGCGATAAGAGCGACCCGTACCCGCGCGTCGTCGCGTTAGCGGTGGATCAGCGCGGCGCGGAAGAGCCGCTGTTGATTCCGTGGGAAGGCACGGAAGATTTGGCGGGCAACAAAATTATTTTGCAAAAGCCCGCGCAATCTCCGTACGCTTTCGTTGGAAATGAAATCTGGTTGTCGCGCGATGTGATGGACAAGCAAGTGATTGACACGAACGATCATCGCTTGGTGCGCGTCAATGATTTGGAATTGGGCAAGGTCGGGACCGATTATCGGTTGATCAATATTGACATTGGCGGACGCGGATTGTTGCGGCGTTTGGGTTGGGAAGATTTCGCCGAGTGGTTCGCGGATCGTTTGAATCAAAGCATCCCCGCGCGCATGGTCGCGTGGAATGATCTGGATTTTCTGCCGAGTGGAAATTTGCGCGTTGCCGTCGCGCGCGAACATTTGCGCGAACTGCATCCGGCGGACATCGCCGAAATTTTGGAAGATGTGGGTCCGCATGTGGGCGCGAAATTGATTCAACATTTGGCGGACGATCAAGTCGCGGATACGTTGGAAGAGCTCGAGCCCGAGTTTCAAGCGCAGGTTTTGGAAAAATTTTCCGACGCGCGCGCGGCGGATATTGTGCAAGCGATGGAGCCAGACGAAGCGGCAGATCTGTTGAATGAATTAGATCCGCAACGCGCGGCAGACATCGTGGAAGAAATGGAACCGGACAAAGTCGCGGAGGTGCAAGAACTTTTGCCGCATCAAGAAGATACCGCGGGCGGAATGATGACCACAAATTTTCTAACGATTCCTCCGGGTCTCACCTGCGCCGAAACGGTGCAACAGATTCGCGCCAATCCCGACGCGCGCCATGCTCAAGTCACGTATTACGCGTACGTCGCAGATGCCGATAGCCGTTTGATTGGCGTCGTCTCGTTGAGCGATTTGCTTTTTGCCGAACCGCAAACGCCGATTGACGAGATTATGCACAAACGCCCGCGCCGCGTTTATCTCAAAACGCCGCGCAGTGAGGTGCTGGAAAAGATCGCGAAATATAATTTTCTCGCGATCCCGGTCGTGGACTCGCGCGGATTTCTAAAAGGTGTCGTGACGGCGGATGACGCGCTAGAACAAATTCTACCAGCCGATCTCAAAGTGAAATTGCCGCGGATTTTTCGATAATGGACTTTGGACTTTATCCGAAATAATTTTTACCGCCAAAGCTTGTCCTGAGTGTAACGAAGGAATGCCAAGGGCGCGAAGAAAAAAATGATAGCGTCATTGCGAGGAGCGTTGTCTGCGACGAAGCAATCTCCAAGTGCATCTGGGGATTGCCTCGCTTCGCTCGCAATGACGTTTCCATCTTTGCGTCCCGTTCGCGGAGTTTATCCTGAACACAGTGAAGGGCTCAGCATGACAATTCCTTCCCGCGCTTGACGTTCCATTCATTTCGTTCAGGACAAGCTTTGGCGGTGAGATTTTTTATAGGGTCTGATTAATTTTTTCGTGTCCTTTCGCGTGTTTCGTGGATTTTTTGCACAGAAAAATTATTGGAATCTTGGGTCCCGGTGTGGTCTCCGCGATCGCGGGCGACGACGCGGGCGGCATCGCGACTTATTCGATCGTCGGCGCGCAGTACGGTTATCAATTGCTGTGGGCGATGGTGATCATCACGATCCTTTTGGCGGTCGTGCAAGAAATGACGATGCGGCTCGCGGTCGTGACCGGCAAAGGATTGAGCGATCTCATTCGCGAAGAATTCGGCGTCAAAACTACCGCCGTCGCGATGTTGACGCTCTTGATCGCGAACACGGCCGTGACGATCAGCGAATTTGTGGGCATCGCCGCGGCCGGTGAATTATTTGACGTGCCGCGTTGGCTTTCCGTTCCGCTGTCCGCGTTTTTGGTGTGGTGGATTGTTGTGCGCGGTAATTACCGGCGCGCGGAAAAAATTTTTCTCGCGCTCGGATTTGTGCTCATCACCTACGTGATCTCCGCGTTCGTCGTTCAACCCGATTGGAACGCGGTGCTGCGCGGCACCGTGATTCCCTCCATCAAATTTGATTCTAGTTTTCTGCTCGTGATGATCGCGTTGATCGGCACAACGATTAGTCCGTACATGCAATTCACGCTGTCCGCAGCAATTGTAGACAAGGGCGTAACGGCGGACGAATATCGCAACGAGTTTATCGAAACTTTATTTGGCGTTATCCTTTCAACCGCGTTCGCGTTTTTCATGATCGTCGCCACCGCCGCGACGCTGCATGTCAATGGCATCACGCAGATCGAAAGCGCGGAGCAAGCCGCGCTCGCGTTGCGACCCATCGGCGGCGAGCTCGCGGAATTTCTTTTTGGAATTGGACTCTTGGGCGCGTCGCTCCTTGCCGCGTCCATTCTGCCGCTCTCCACCACCTTCGCGATTTGTCAAGCGTTTGGCTGGGAACGCGGCATCAATCAATCGTGGCAAGATGCGCCGATCTTTTACGGCATTTACACCGCGTTGATTATTATCGGCGCGTTGGTCGCGCTCATTCCGGGCGCGCCGCTCTTTTTAATTTTTCTGCTCGTGTACGATTTGAATGGCATCCTCTTGCCGATTTTGCTCGTGCTGATGTTGCGACTCGCGAACAATAAACGATTGATGGGCGCGCGCGTGAACGGCAAGTGGGCAAATGGTTTGGGCTGGAGCACCGCGATTATCTTGATCGTGCTCACATTTTTGTTGATCGTCGGTTCGATCGTCGGAAACAAGTAATTCCAACTTCCAACTTCCAACTTCCAACTTCCAACTTCCAACTTCCAACTTCCAATTTCTAACTTCCAACTTCCAATTTTCCACGAAAGGACAAAATGTTTTCCAATCTCCCAACTTCCATTCACGATTTTATGCGCGCGAGTTGGAACGATATCGAACCGTTCTACGTTGACTTGCAAAATCGGCGCATCTCCGCGCAAAGCGTGACCGAATTTCTCGCCGATTGGACGCGCCTCGCTGACCTCGTCGGTGAAACGCATTCGCGATTGAATGTGGCGACGACGGTGAACACGACCGATAAAGACGCGGAGCAACGCTTGTTCGCGTTTCTCGAAAACATTCGCCCGCGCGCGCAATCCGCCGATCAAAAACTCAAACAAAAATTTCTCGAGAGCGGACTCGAACCGACCAACTTTGAAATTCCGACGCGCAATCTGCGCTCCGACGCGGAATTGTTTCGCGAAAAAAATTTGCCGCTGTTGACGCAAGAAAGCAAACTGGAAACCGAGTACGACAAAATCATCGGCGCGCAAACGGTGATGTGGGAGGGAGCGGAGATCACCGTGTCGCGGTTGCGCCCCGTCTATCAAGACGCGGATCGCGCAAAGCGCGCACGCGCGTGGCAAGTGGCGATCGCGCGACAAATGCAAGACCGCGCCGCGCTCAACGCGCTGTGGCAAAAATTTCTCGCGCTCCGCCGCGACATCGCAACGAACGCGGACCAGCGCGATTATCGCGCGTGGAAGTGGCAACAACTTTTACGCTTTGATTACACGCCCGACAACTGCAAACAATTCCACGCGGCTATCGAACGCGCGGTGGTGCCCGCCGCAACCCGCGTGTACGAAAAACGGCGCGCGGCATTGGGATTAAAATCGTTGCGACCGTGGGATTTGCAAGTTGATCCGTTGAACCGTCCGCCGTTGCGTCCCTTTGCGAATGACGCGGAGATGCAAAAAAAGACCGCAAAAATATTCCAGCGCGTCGATCCGCAACTGGGCGAGTATTTTGAAATTATGCGGCGCGAGCACTTGCTCGATCTGGATAATCGCAAAGGCAAAGCGCCGGGCGGTTATTGCACCGGCTTTGCGCATTCCAAACGTCCATTTATTTTCGCGAACGCGGTTGGTTTGCATGGCGATGTCCAAACGTTGTTGCACGAAGCCGGGCACGCGTTCCATAATTTCGAACGCAACGCGTTGCCGTATCATCAACAACGTCGCGTCACGTCGGAATTTTCCGAAGTCGCGTCGATGGGAATGGAATTGCTCGCGTCGCCGTACTTGAGCGGCGATGGCGACGCGTTTTACAACGATCAAGACGCGGCGCGCGCACGCGCGGACGAACTCGAAAAAATTATTTTGTTTTGGCCCTATATGGCGGTCGTCGACGCGTTTCAACATTGGGTGTACGAAAATCCCGACGACGCGCTCGACGCAAATCGTTGCGACGAAAAATGGGCGGAACAATGGGATCGTTTTATGCGCGGCTTTGATTGGAGCGGA
>JACQEA010000269.1 GCA_016200825.1 Chloroflexota bacterium
AAACAAGTGTTGTGCAACTATCCGTTCAAAGAACTCTCCGGCTCCGGCGTCGCGTTCAAATTCGCGCAAGCGTTAGCGCGCGCGGAAAAAAATGCGCCGCTCCACACGAATGCCCCGCTCTTCGATGAAAATCTTTTGCTCGATCTCGTCGCGCTCGGTACGGTTGCGGATTTGGTTCCGTTGACGGGCGAAAATCGCGCGCTGGTCAAACGCGGGCTCGCGCAATTACGCGCGACTGAACGACCGGGATTGCAAGCGATGTTTCGCGCCGCGAGTCTCAAACCTGACGCGCTTTCCGCCGGAACAATCGGTTACATTTTGGGTCCGCGTCTGAACGCGGCGGGTCGCATTGATCACGCGATGAACGCGTATCATTTGCTCACCACGCTTTTTCCCGCCGAAGCGGATGAGTTGGCGCAAAAATTAGAAATGACCAATCGCGATCGTCAACGCATGACGCAAGCCTTAACCGCGCGCGCGCGCGAATTGGTCGCGGCAAAAGCGGCGGGCGAGCATTTGCTTTTTGTCGCCGATCCAGAATTTCCCGAAGGCATCATTGGTTTGATTGCGGGCAGAATCGCGGAAGAATATTATCGCCCGACGGTTGCGGTGCATCAGGGCGCGGAAGAATCGCGCGGCTCGGCGCGCAGTATCAGTGAATTCAACATTGTGGACGCGCTCGATCAATGTCGCGATTTGTTGGTGCGGCATGGCGGACACGCGATGGCGGCGGGCTTTACGGTGCGCAACGAACATCTCACTGAATTACACGCGCGGCTTGCAACGATCGCGCAAAAAAATTTAGTGGAGAGCGAACTGGCGCCGACGATTCTCGTAGATGCGGAAGCCGCGCTCGAGGAAATGAATTGGGATTTGCAAAAATCGCTCGACCAACTCGCGCCGTTCGGGTACGGTAATCGCGAGCCAGTATTAATGAGCCGAAATGTTTTGGTGCGCGATGCGCGCGTCGTCGGCACCGATCATTTGAAATTGTTGGTGAGCGATGGGCAAACAGTGTGGGATGCGATCGCGTTTCGGCAGGGAGGTTGGCTGGCGAATTTGCCCAAGACGATTGATCTGGTTTATCAACTCGACGCGCGCGAATGGAATGGACGAACGCAGTTGCAATTAAATGTGATGGACATCAAAGCAAGTCAAAAGTGAAAAGCGAAAAATCAAAAGTAAGGCCGAATCACTTTTGACTTTTGCTTTCCTATTTTCTATTTTCAATGTCCGACTCGCGCGCTTATCCTGATCGTCCCATCGTTGGCGTTGGTGTCGTCGTGTTCAAAGATGACGCGGTGCTGTTAATTCAACGCGGCAAACCACCGCGTTATGGCGAATGGACAATCCCCGGCGGCGTAATCGAACTGGGCGAAACGGTTCGCGACGCGGCGCGGCGCGAAATTCGCGAAGAGTGTGGAATTGAAATCGCGCTCGGCGATGTGATTGACGTGGCGGATATTTTTTCGCGCGACGAGATTCAGCGTTTGCAATATCATTACGTCGTCGTTGAGATTGCCGCCGTTTATGCCAGCGGCGCGTTGCGCGCGGGAAGCGATGTGTTGGACGCGCGCTGGGTCGCGGCAGATGAATTGGCGCGCATTGATCTCAAAGCGGACACGCGCCATGTGATTCTGAACGCGCGCAGGGAAAAAAGTTGAAACGCGATTTGTTTTTGGCGGGCTTGGTTGGCTGGCTGATCGGCGGCGCGATTTATTTTCTAGTGTCGTGGGTTGCGAAATATTTCTCGAATTTAATTTACGATCAAATGGGCGTGACGCTCGTGTTTGCCGCGCTGGGTTTGATCGCGTTAATAGAAATTCCGATGATGATCTTTGGAGTGCAACGCATGGCGCGCGGGAATATGGCGCGGAGTATTTTAGCGGCGACGTTTGGGTTCTATGTTTCGTTTGCATTCGTCTACGCGGATGTATTTATTTTTTTGACCGGCGATCAGACGCTTGGCAATGTGCTTGCCGCGTTAAGCCTCGCGCGCTGGATTAGCGGCGGTTGGATCAAATAGACTTTATTCAGAATAAAAAATTTCACCGCAAAGACGCAAAGAACGCCAAGCATAAACAATAAACCAAGCGTGAAAGCTTCATTTTTTTCTTCGCGCACTTGGCGTCTTGGCGGTAAAAATTATTTCGCATAAAGTCTAATAATGCCAGACGCAATTCTCGTGATTCACGTCACTCCGCGCGCGCGGCGCGATGAAATTGTCGGCGCGCTAGGCGAAAGCATTCGCGTGAAACTGCGTGCGCCGCCGGTGGACGACAAAGCGAATGACGCGTTAATCAAATT
>JACQEA010000270.1 GCA_016200825.1 Chloroflexota bacterium
ATGTGGAATTTGGATTGAACCGCCATGACGCCAAGAGAAATACAGATGACCTTTTAGAATTGGCCGGACTCACGTCACTCGCCACTCGTCACCCATCACTTTTATCCGGTGGACAACAACAACGCGTCGCGCTCGCGCGCGCGCTCGCGATTGAGCCGCAAATACTTTTGCTCGACGAACCGTTCAGCGCGCTCGACGCGCCGACGCGAATGCAGTTGCGCGGCGAATTGCTCGCGTTGCAACGGCGATTCAAAATACCAACCGTGTTTGTGACGCACGATTTGGGCGAGGCGTATTTTCTGGCGGACAAATTAGCGGTGATGCACGTGGGCGAATTATTGCAGATTGACGCGCCCGGAGAAATCTTGCGCCGTCCCAACGATTTACGCGTCGCGCGCGCGGTGGGCGTGAAAAATATTTTGCCCGGGGTTGTGGAGGCGCGCGGCGCAGCGATGACGCGCGTGCGCATCGGTGGCATCGCGCTCGATGCGCCGGCATCGGCGTGCGCGATCGGATCGCGCGTGCATGTGTGCATTCGCCCCGAGCGCGTGATGTTAGTGCGACCCGAACGCGGCGAGCAATCGGCGAGCGAAAATATTTTGCGTGGGGAATTGGTACGTGAGATGAGCGACGGAATGAACGCGTCGTTATTTTTTCGCGCGGAGGGCGCGCGACTTGTCCCGGAACAAGATTATGATTTACAAATTGAATTGCCCGTGTATATTTACGAACGACTCAATCTCGCGCGCGAACGCCGGTGGAATGTTTCGGTGCGAAAAAATGGAATTCATTTAATCCCGGCGTAGGGGCGAGTCTGAGACTCGCCCAGTTACGATTTCACGCGAATCACGCCGCCTTGCAAAGACAACAATCCCAGATTGATCACAAATGAAATCGCGAGCAAAATCAAACCCAACGCCATCGCGCGACCAAATTCGCCTTGCCGCGTTTCCAAAACAATCGCGGTCGTCAGCACGCGCGTCGAGCCCGCGATATTTCCACCGACTAACATCACCGCGCCGACTTCTGAAATAATTCCGCCGAACCCCGCCGCGAGCGCGACAAAAACGCCGGTGCGCGCTTCGCGCAAAATCGCGCGCGTGGCTTGCGCTGATGTCGCGCCGAGCGCGAGCAATTGTTGGCGCAATTCGGGATCCACGCCGCTGACCGCCGCCATCGTAAATCCCGCGACGAGCGGCAACGCGATGATGACTTGCGCGACGATCATCGCGTTGGGCGTAAACAGCCAATTCAAATTCGCGAACGGTCCGCTCTGCGAAAAAATCAAATACACGAACAAGCCCACGACGACCGGCGGCAATCCCATCCCCGTGTAAATTAACGCGATAATTATTCCGCGCGCGCGCCGGCGCGTTAGTCCCAACCACGCGCCGAATGGAACGCCCATGAGCGCGCTAATGCCCAGCGCGATCCCGGACACTTGCAGCGATAGCGCGACGATTTGCGTCAGCGTCGCGTCGAGTGAAAAAATTAGTTGGAGCGCGTGAATGAAACCGCTAAAGAGTTCGTCCATAAAAGTTAGAGATTAGAAGTTGGAAGTTGGAAGTTGGATGTTGGATGTTGGGAGTTGGTAGTTTTAGCGACCGGCATTTGGATAAAACAACGCCTGCCCAAATTTGTCTTTGCCAAAATCGCCAATCAGTTTTTGCGTTTCAGGTGAGGTAATCCACGCCGCGAATTTTTCCGCGAGCGCGGCGTTGACGTTCGGATGTTTCGCGGGATTGACGGGGATCACACCGTACGGATTGAGCAACGTCTTGTCTTTATTTTCTGCCAGCGTCGCGCCGCCAACGAGCAACGCGAGATTGGGCAATTTATTTTGCAACGCGAGCCACGTGCCGCGATCGGTCAAGGTATACGCGCGCTTTTCATTTGCAAAGATCAGCGTCTCACTCATCCCTTGACCGATGGATTGGTACCACAGCATTTCTTTGGTCGGCGTGAGGTTCGTCGTTGCCCAAATACTTTTTTCTTTTGTTTGCGTCCCGGAGTTGTCGCCGCGCGATACAAAAGTCGCTTGCAACAATGCTATTTTTTTGAACGCGTCCGCCGCGTTGAGCGCGTCCGCGATTTTCGCGGGATCCTCTTTCGCTCCGACGACGACAAAATCGTTATACATTACCTCGCGGCGATTAATGCCATCGGCGGCGCGCACAAACGCGTCCTCTTGTTCGCGCGCGTGAACGAGAACGACATCCGCGTTGCCATCGCCGCCTAATTTCAACGCTTGTCCCGTTCCCACCGCGATGACTTTAACGCGCGCGTTGGATTGCGCTTCAAATTTTGGAATGATCGCGTCGAGCAAGCCGGTGTCGTACGTACTGGTTGTTGTTGCGAGCGTCAGCGTTTGCGGCGGCGCAGCACATGCCGTGATCCAAGCGCCTAAAATAACGAGGACGAAAATTGAGTTTCTCATTTTTCCTTTACCCCAAATTATTTGACGCGCGCGATCACGCGCCCCATTCGCGAGAGATCATAGCCCGGCAATTCGGCCGCGGCGCGCCGAAACTCCGCGCGGTGCAAAACCTGCAGGATCGTTTGAATCCGCGCGGATTCAAATATTGCGCGCGGCATCGCGAGATCAAACCGTTCTTCGCCGAGCAAAATAAACGGCAAGCCCCACCGTGCCGCGACCGCGCGCAAACCGGGACCTACATCCGCCGTGCCCGCGACAATTGCCGCGGCAATCGCATCGTGTGTTCCGACCGCGCGCTCCCAATCGCGGAGAGAATGAGGGTCAATGCGCGCCGCGCGCAATTTGGCGTACAGCAACAGCCGCGTGCCGGCGCCGCGCTGGCGATTGATGAATCGAATTCCGCGCGCGGCGAGATCGCGCAATCCGCGAATATTTTTTGGATTGCCGCGCGCAAGCATCAGACCATTCTCGCGCTGGGCTAAATTCACCAACACGATTGAATCTTCAGGCACGAGGCGTTTGATAAACGGAATGTTATACTCGCCGGTTTCTTCGTCCAACAAATGAACTCCAGCCACATCGGCTTCATGCTTGGCTAACGCGAGCAATCCATTTACACTGCCAACAATGGATGGGATGCCGTGCGCAAATTCCGCCAACCGCGTCAACAATAGATCATCACTCCCGGTAATCAGAATTGGATGCGGCGTTGAAAATTTACGCGCGCGTGGATTTGCGCGGGTCATCATTCCGGCAATCGTTTCAAGTGAGGCGAGCGAGGAGTTTGAATCAAGCAACGCGGCGTGCGCGAGCATCAAGCGCGCGGGATTTTTCATTTCTTGCGCGGCGTTGCGATGCTGTTCACGTACGGCGCGTTCAGTCGTCAGGGCTTGCCGTTGGGATTGAACGAGATGATCCGCCGGTAATTTCCAGAGTGCGGCGAGATGCGCTTTGATGAAAAATTCAGCGCGCGTGATGGCTGGTTTTGAAAACCAATCTTTGAATATTCGCCGTCCGCGCGCGGTGAGAGTGTACACGCGGCTGGCGGGTCCGCGCGCGCTTTTTTCACCGCGCGCTTTGATCCACCCGGCGCGCGTCATCTTGGAGAGCGAACGGTACAGCTGGGCGAAATCAATCGTCCAGTAAGATGCGAACTCGTGATCAATCACGCGCTTGAGTTCGTAGCCGTGTTGTTCTCCGCGCGCCAAGAGACCGAGCAGGGGAAAGGTGGGAGACATCGGATTAGGATCGTAACTATATGCAGTGCATATAGTATACGGTAGCGTCTTGATTTGTCAACTGACCTGCGCGGAGGTTTCCGTCTCTGCATTGCTGCTTTAGTACCTTACGAGTGAAATGTTTGCAGAAAACGCAAAGATTTTTTGAACGCGGGTTTACACGGAAAGAACGGATCGAATAAATCCTTGATCTGATTTTTCCGCGTTTATCCGCGTCCCAATTTGCCTTGTTGGGTTTCGGCTTGTCTGAGTTAGGAAGATGGGCGAGAACGGCGGAAATAACTTGCCAACTCTTTTTTTTATGCTATAATGCCAATCGTGCGGGCGGTTAGCTCAGTTGGTTAGAGCGCCACGTTGACATCGTGGAGGTCAGAGGTTCGACCCCTCTATCGCCCACAGAAAAAATAAAGCCGATGCTCGCGACGAGTAGTTGATTTCAACGACCACAGGAAGATCGGAGCATGACTGAGACTCTGATCGCTCGCGATCAATGAACACCTCTCGAGCAAACTGTGATCTTACAAACATCTCTGGCAAGTCAGAACGAAATATTTTTAGGACGGCACGCGCCGAGTTTTGTTTTGAGATCGCGGTACAAGGTCGAGCGAAGAACGGCGATGCAGTTGCCAAGTAAAACGCTTCGGTCGCCCCGTTACCGGCGAATCAAGTGTGCCGCGCGCGAATTACGCACGCAGGCAAATTGGGGTGGAATCGCGGGAGAACTCTCTCGTCCCTGTCGGGATGTGAGAGTTTTTTGTTTTTAACTTTGACCCTGCTCGAAAGGAGTATGAATTCGTGGCAACGATTGATCTGTATCATTACGCGCGCGAGGAAGACCTCGACGCGATTTCCGAAGAAGGCTTGAGGGTTGGCGCGCGGCAACTGACTCTGGATTCGGCATTCCGCAAAAGCGCGGTGATCGCGTGGATCGCGCCGGATTTTGATGTGATGGGTTATAACGAAAATCCAAAATACGTTTGTCTGCGCGCGCACGTGGATGACGCGCGCTGTCGCGTCGCGCCGTACGAACTCGCGCAAGCGGCGTACGTAAATCACATCGGCCGCGGGCAAGCCAAGAATCCCGAGGTCGCGGCGCGATTGATCGCGGCGTACGAAAAATCCGCGGTGCCATTCGATCAACATACGCTCGGGACATTTCGCGCGCCGGAAGTTTTAGTAGAAGGTGATATTAGCGCGGACGATATCGCGGTGGTGAAATCGCCGGAGGTCGGACGGCGCGGCGAAGACAATCGGCGAATTTACGCGGTACGATGGGCGGAAAATTTGATTCGCATTCTTTCGATTCAGAAAACTTTGATGCAGATCAATGAATTGACCGAAGCCGCGGCGAATCGCGGCGTGGCTGTGCGCGTGGCGAAACACGATGACGCCACCGCGTATTTGGAAACGTACATGTTGGTCGAGCAAGGCGAATTTTTTACAGTGGAGAAAGAAGACTAGTCGCAAGTCTCAAGTCACAGGTCTCAAGTTTCAGGTTAATCCGCTTTGCGACCTGTAACCTGCGACTTGCACGATTTGGAGCACCTATGGAAAACGAAAACAACAAACTCATTCCACTGCGCCATTCCGCCGCGCATATTATGGCGCAAGCCGTGTTGGAAATTTTTCCTGACGCGAAACTCGGGATTGGGCCCGCGATCCAAGACGGATTCTATTACGATTTCGATTTGCCGCGCGCGCTCTCACCCGACGATCTCGCGGCGATTGAAGAAAAAATGCGCGCGGCGATTGCGGGCAAGCACAAGTTCGCGCATAGCGAATTGAATCTCGCGCAAGCGCGCGAAAAATTTTCGACGCAACCGTACAAACTGGAATTGATCGAAGCGATCGCGCGCGGCGAGTTAGGCACACACGGCGAAGCGGAAGCAAAACCGAGTGAAAGCGTTTCGATCTATCAGCACAACGGTTTTGTTGATTTGTGCGCGGGACCCCACGTTGAGGACACAGGCAAACTGAAACCCGACGCGTTCAAACTCACATCGCTCGCGGGCGCGTACTGGCGCGGCGATGAAAAGCGTCCGCAACTCACGCGCATTTATGGTACGGCGTGGGAATCCAAAGCCGAACTCGACGCGTACTTGTGGCGAATCGAAGAAGCCAAGAAACGCGATCATCGCAAACTCGGCAAGGAATTGCAATTGTTCATCTTGCCGGAAGAAGTGGGCCAAGGTTTGCCGGTATGGTTACCCAAAGGCGCGCAGGTACGAAAAATTCTGGAAGATTTTATTTACGAGAATCAAGTCGAGCGCGGTTATCAACATGTTTATTCGCCGCACATCGGCAAAAAACAATTGTGGATCACATCCGGGCATTGGGAATTGTACGGCGATAAAATGTACGCGCCGATGGACATTGACGGCGTCGAGCATCTGGTCAAGCCGATGAATTGCCCCATGCACATGATGGTTTACAAATCGCAGATGCGCTCGTACAAAGATTTGCCGATTCGCATCGCCGAACTCGCGACGGTGTATCGCCGCGAGCAATCCGGTGAACTCGCGGGACTCTTGCGCGTGCGGATGATCACGCAAGACGACGCGCACATTTTCGTCCGTCCCGATCAGATTCAAGATGAATTTTTGCGCGTACTCGATCAAGCATTGGAACAATTCGGCGTGTTTGGTTTTGAAGATTTTGAAATGGATGTAAGCGTGCGCGATCCGCGCAACAAGAAAAAATATCTCGGCAGTGACGAACAATGGGACAATGCCGAGAGCGCGATCACCGCCGCGCTCGAATCGCGCAATGTGAATTTTGTGGTCGCGGAAGGTGAAGCAAAATTTTACGGACCTGCGCTCGACATCATGGTGAAAGACGCGCTCGGGCGCAAATGGCAATGCACGACGATACAAGTTGATTTTCAATTACCGCAACGATTTAATTTGGAATACATCGACGCGGACAGCGCGGCGAAACAACCGGTGGTGTTGCATCGCGCGCCGTTCGGTTCGATGGAACGTTTCTTTGCGATTCTGATCGAGCATTTCGCGGGCGCGTTCCCGGTGTGGATCGCGCCGGTGCAAATGATCGTGATCCCCATCGCGGATCGCCACAATGAATACGCGCGCCAAGTGGAGGCGCGTTTGAAAAAAGAAAAATTCCGCGTCGAAGTGGACGCGCGCGCGGAACGCATGCAATCGAAAATTCGCGATCATCAGTTGATGAAAGTGCCCTATATGCTCGTCGTCGGCGATAAAGAAGCGGAGGCGAACGCGGTCGCGGTGCGCTTGCGCTCCGGCGAAGATCTGAAGGCGATGGCAATGGAAAATTTTATCGCGATGGCGCGGCGCGTGGTGGACACGAAGAGTTTGGGGTTGAAGTAAGAGAGTGTCATTGCGAGGAGCGATCTTTGCGACGAAGCAATCTCCTTGCGTCATTTGGGGATTGCTTCGCGGAGTTTACACTGAGCCCTTCACTCCGTTCAGGATAAACTCCGCGAATGTGCTCGCAATGACATGGAGGATCCGTGACTCGCGACGAACGCCTTGCGATTTTCAAACGTGACCTCGACGCGCTGATGCGCGCGGACGATGGCTTTGTCATTTTCAATCTCGCGCACGATGAAGATTCGTATGTTCAATTCAGTCGTCCAAGCACCGGCGATGCATTGTTCTGCGAAGTGAGTAATCGCTCCGAAGGATGGAACGCGCACAGTCTTGATTTCGCGCAAGTGAACGAATTGCGCGCGCTCGGTTACGAAATTCCGTCGCCGCATCATCAAGCGAATCCACACAAAACTTTTTCAAGCGATATTGGCATATTAGCCGAAGAGGTCGAGCAAATTTTTCGTCAGGTATTTAATGCGACGGAATTTTACGAGGTCGTGTCGAGCGGTGTCGAGTCAGGAGTGAGGTGAGGTTTCTTGAAAACAGCAACCGCGCTGAAACAAACGCGGGTTGATGGGTCGGTCGGTTTCACGCGACAATATTATTTGGATTTGCCGGACCCTTTGCCGCTGGATTCGGGCGCGACCCTCTCGAATGTTCACATCGCGTACGAAACTTACGGTACACTCTCGTCGAAAAAAGATAATGTCATCGTCGTGTGTCACGCGCTGAGCGGCGATGCGCACGCGGCGGGATGGAGCACCGAAGAAAATGTTCCAACCGCGATTGACGGCATCGGCGCGGACGAGCGCGGAATAAAACCGCACAGCGGGTTGGGTTGGTGGGATGGAATGGTCGGTCCGGGCAAAGCGTTCGACACCGATAAATATTTTGTCGTCTGCACAAATTTGATTGGCGGCTGTCGCGGTTCAACGGGTCCATCGTCGATCAATCCGGCAACTGGAAAAATTTATGGATTAGATTTTCCCGTCATCACCGTCGGCGATATGGTGCGCGCCGAGCGCGCGTTCTTGCGCGCGCTGGGCATCGAAAAAATTCTCGCGATCTCTGGCGGTTCATTGGGCGGAATGCGCGCGCTCGAATGGTCGGTGTCTTATCCCGATGAAGTGCGCGCGTGCATTCCGATTGCGAGCACCGCGCATCTCAGCGCGCAAGGCATGGCTTGGAACGCGATTGCGCGCAACGCGATCATGGCGGATCCGGATTGGCAAGGCGGCAATTATTACGGCACCGGGCGCGCGCCGAAAACGGGAATCGGCGTCGCGCGCATGGTCGGGCACGTAACGTATCTGTCGAATCAATCTATGGCGGAGAAATTCGGACGCCGCTTGCAAGATCGCGACGAGTATTCGTACTCGCTCCTCGAACCTGACTTTGCAGTGGAAAGTTATTTGCGCCATCAAGCCGACCTCTATCCGCCGCGCGATTCGCAGGAAATCGTGCGCGCGTTGCAAGCGAATCGCAAGTCAGTCGAGTATCACAATATTGAAACAACGTACGGGCACGATTCGTTTTTGTTGAATGAAGCCGAGCAGATTCCGATCATCGCCGAGTTTGTCGATCGCGTGTTCAGTGAACAGTAAGTAGTGTTCAGTATTCAGTATTCAGTGTTCAGCATTCAGTTTTCAGCGTTCAGTGTTCGGTTCAGGAGGTAACGATGGGTGATTTGGTTTTTGCAAAGAGTTTTCAAGAATTGGTGGTCTACCAAAAAGCGCGGCGATTACAGCACGAAATATTTCAGATCACAAAGACATTTCCTCGTGACGAAATGTTCTCTCTTACCGACCAAATTCGGCGATCATCGCGCTCGGTTGGTGCTAACATCGCGGAAGCATGGGCGAAACGCCGATACGACAAACATTTCTTGAGCAAGCTCACCGATGCCGAAGGCGAAGAATTCGAGACTCAACACTGGGTTGGAACTGCTCTTGATTGCGAGTACATCAGCCAGGCGCAAGCAAAGACTCTGATGGACAAGTGTGAGGAAATCGGACGCATGCTTGGCAGTATGATGGCGAAAGCAGACCTCTTCTGCGGCGAAGAATACAAGGTAATGCGTGAGTCTGTCGCGGAATACTTTGCTAATTCACCGGATGATGCTAAAAACTGAAGACTGAATACTGAAGACTGGACA
>JACQEA010000276.1 GCA_016200825.1 Chloroflexota bacterium
GTGCCGCGCACGCGGCAATCAAAATCGCGAACGCGAGCGTCAGTGCGAGAACAACATACTTTTTCATTTCTTCTCCTCCTAGAGAATTGAATCGGGGTTGCGGGAAATCGAATGAGTTGATTTTTTATTTCGCGCGTTATCATCAGGCGCGATATTGCAAATCGATCACCTCCTTCAACGATTCATTCCGCAGCATTGCGTCTTTGGCGCGCGGAATGATACAACAATTTTTGACCTATGGCAAGTGTCTGACTGTTGACTGATTACTCTTCACTTTTCCCCAACACCAGCGCGGTCAATACCAACAACGCGAGCATTCCAAAAATTCGGACGAGACTAAATCCGCTCACAATGAACGCGAGCGTATTCACCGGCACAAAAATCAGCGCGACGATGCTCGCCGCGCGCCGCAAACGCGATTCGTTCCACAGACACGCGCCGAAGAGAAACACTGTAACGCTCGTAAATAAAAATTTCATTTGCGCTATGATGTTCAGCGCAAACATTTTTTCAGGTGCGATCGTCTGCGCGACTCCGACCGCGCCGACCAATCCCAACACATTTGAATTCTCGAAAAAATCAGCGACGGCGGTTAGCGCGCCAAAGATCAGCGCGATGCGCGCCAGAATGCCGCCGCGCTCGCGCAATAATTCGTACAACCCAATGAACGCGGCAAAGTACAACACGGGGAAAATATCATCGAACATGAAGAGCCATTTTATTTTTTCACTTTGCGCTTGAATCAAATTCACAACGACATTCGGCGCGTACGAACTCAAATCCGCAATCGCCGCGCCGATGCTCAATCCAATCGCGAATTGAATTATCAAACAGAGCGTCGCGAGCGCCGCGCTCCACGCGCCGACGCGAAGGATGAATTGGTTTTGCTTCATCGTAGACTCCTTTGTTCAGAATTGTATCATACGTTCTGTGCGTGCTCAAGCCAGCACGCGTCATTGCGAGCGAAGCGAAGCAATCCCTTTGAAACTTGGAGATTGCTTCGTCGGGCTAAAGCCCTCCTCGCAATGACACATTCGAACTTTGAATTTAGAATTTCTGATTTTGTTTTCATTGCCCAACCCTGCCTTTTGTGATAAAATCTTTTTCCGTCAACGCGCTCCATCGCCTAACATCCAATTTCTAACTTCTACCCTCTTATTTCCAATATGCAAGACAAACTCATCATTCGCGGCGCGCGCGAACACAATCTAAAAAATATCAATCTCGAAATTCCGCGCGATCAATTCGTTGTCATTACCGGACTGTCGGGGTCGGGCAAATCGTCGCTCGCGTTCGACACGATTTACGCGGAAGGTCAACGGCGTTACGTTGAGAGTTTGAGCGCATACGCGCGGCAATTTCTTGGGCAAATGGAAAAACCCGACGTGGATCAAATCGAAGGACTCTCGCCCGCGATTTCGATTGATCAAAAGGGCGTGAGCCACAATCCGCGTTCTACTGTCGGGACGGTCACGGAAATTTACGATCACTTGCGTTTGCTTTTCGCGCGCGTCGGCATTCCACATTGCCCTAAATGCGGACGCGTGATTCAATCGCAGACCGTCGAGCAAATCGTTGAAGCGATTGAGAGTCTGCCGCAAAATACGCGCTTGATGATTCTCGCGCCCTTGATCAAAGAACGCAAAGGCGAACACAAAAAAGTTTTCGATGATTGGCGAAGTGATGGATGTGAACGAGGACATCAAACTCGCGCGCTATGAACAGCACAGCATCGAAGCGGTCGTGGATCGTCTGGTGATTAAATCCGAAAAGAATGGCGATCAAACCCGCATCGCGGATTCGGTCGAGACCGCGTTAAAGCTGGGGAGCGGCGTCGTGATTGTCGCATCACAAAAAGAAGACAGCAAAGAATATCACGATCAACTTTTTTCCGAACATTTCTCTTGCCCTGTTGACAACATTTCCATCGGCGAAATCGAGCCGCGCACATTTTCATTTAACACGCCGCACGGCGCGTGCCCCGCGTGCACGGGACTCGGCACGCAAATGGAACTCGATCCCGATCTCATTATGCCCAACCGCGAACTATCGCTGAACGATGGCGCGATTCGCACGAACGGCATTGATTCAAGCGGCGACGGATATTACGCGCAAATGCTCATCGCGCTCGCGCGCAAAATCGGATTTTCAATGGACGCGCCCGTGAGTGAATTGAAACGCGATCAGGTTGACGCGATTTTTAACGGCTACGATACCAACATTCGCGTGCGTTATCAAAATCAATTTGGGCAATGGCGCGAGTACGAAACGACTTACGAAGGCATCATTCCCAATCTGTTGCGGCGCTACAAAGAAACCGATTCGGATTATATTCGGCAAGGCATCGAAGAATATATGACTTCGCGTCCGTGTCCGGTGTGCAAAGGTCAGCGTTTGAAACCCGAAGCACTCGCGGTGACGGTGGGCGAAAAAAATATTGTACGCGTGACGGCTATGTCGGTGACGGAAGCCTTGGAATGGGTGAATGCCTTGCCCGCGCAATTCAGCGCGAAACAAAAAACAATCGCGGCGCAAATTCTGAAAGAAATAAAATCGCGGCTGGGATTTTTGGTGAACGTCGGTTTGGATTATCTCACGCTGGATCGCAGCGCGGCAACGTTGAGCGGCGGCGAAGCGCAACGGATTCGCCTCGCGACGCAAATCGGATCGCAATTGATGGGCGTGTTGTACATTCTCGACGAGCCGAGCATCGGTTTGCATCCGCGCGATAATACGCGTCTCATCCAAACGCTGCTCTCTTTGCGCGATCTCGGCAACACCGTGCTGGTCGTCGAACACGATGAAGAAACGATTCGCACCGCGGATTATATTGTGGATTTGGGTCCCGGCGCGGGCGAGCATGGCGGTCAGGTTGTTTTTGCGGGAACGCTGCCCCAACTTTTGAAACAGCGCGAGTCAACGACCGGCGCATTTCTCACGGGCAAGCGTCAAATCGCGATTCCACCCCATCGCCGCGCGGGCAATGGAAAATATATCGCCGTCAAAGGCGCGGCGGAAAATAATTTGAAAAATGTGGACGCGAAAATTCCGCTTGGAAAATTTGTGTGTGTGACCGGTGTGAGCGGATCGGGAAAATCGTCGCTCATCGTGGATATTCTTTATAATAAACTCGCGCAAATAATGTACAGCGCGAAAGAACGCGCGGGCAAGCACGCCGCGATTCTCGGCGCGGAACATCTCGACAAAGTCATCAACATTGATCAATCGCCGATCGGGCGAACGCCGCGCTCGAACCCCGCGACGTACACAAACCTTTTCACCGACGTGCGCGATTTGTTCGCGACGACGAATGAAGCCAAAACGCGCGGCTACAAAGCGGGACGTTTTTCGTTCAACGTCAAAGGCGGACGTTGCGAAGCATGTCAGGGCGACGGCATCATCAAAATCGAAATGCAATTTTTATCGGATGTGTACGTTCCGTGCGAAGTGTGTCACGGCAAACGCTATAATCGCGAAGCGCTGGAAATTCATTACAAGGGCAAAACAATTTCGGATGTTTTGAATATGACCGTGGCCGAAGCGTGCGATTTTTTTGAAAACATTCCCAGCATTCGCCGCAAACTCGAAACTTTACGCGATGTTGGACTCGGCTATGTTCATCTCGGTCAACCCGCGACGACATTGAGCGGCGGTGAAGCGCAACGCGTGAAATTATCGAAAGAACTTTCGCGCCGCGCGACCGGACGCACACTCTATATACTCGACGAGCCGACGGTGGGTTTGCATATGGCGGATGTGGAAAAACTTTTGGAAGTTCTTTCGCGCTTCGCGGACGCGGGCAACACCGTCGTCGTCATCGAACACAATCTCGATGTGATCAAAACGGCCGACTGGATTATTGATTTGGGGCCTGAAGGCGGCAACGGCGGGGGACGCGTGATCGCGGAAGGCACGCCCGAAGAGGTCGCGCGGATGCCGCAATCGTACACCGGACAATTTTTGAAAATAATCTTGCAGGATCGCGCCGCGCTACGCGTGTCCGCAGCCAAGGAGTTGCAGAATGTCGGCGGAAAATAAATCTGCGCCTGCCAATCCATTCGCGCGATTGCGAACGCGCGCGCGCGAATATTTTTTGTTGGCGCGCCGCTTTAGCAAACGCTATGGGCCCGTACTTCTGGCGCTCATCGCGTCTGCGCTTATCGGTTGGAGTTTTGCGAATGGCGTCAGCGATTATACCAACGGCGGCTGGGAAATTCATTTCAATCAACGCGCGCTGGGAATCAACATTCATTTTCATCATTGGTATTACGGCATTCCCTTGTACATCCTCGCGATCTTGTTGATCGAGCTGAATGATCTGATTTCAGTTTTCTTTTTTGGATTAGGGCAAGCGTTGGCGGCGCATTCATTTGTGAATGAGCGAGGCATTCCTTCGCTGATTGAAGGCGCGCCGGTCTTGCCGCTGCCGCCCGAAATTTATTTTCCGATCGCGACGATCCTCGCGCTCTTGTACGCGTTTTTTGTTATGCGGCGCGAAGAATGGCTCGCCCGCGCGCGCGAACGCGAAGAAATCGGCACGAGTTATTTTTGCGCGAAAAATAATCTCGATTCAGTTTTGGCAATGGTGGATCAATGGGCCGCCGATAAATTTTCGCATTCCAAACGGCATCGCGATGGCGACACGCAAATCGTTTACGGCGAATGGCGCGCGTTGGATAAACAAGAAAAAGGCGAATGGCAATTACACTACATCGCTTCGCCCTTTGACGCGCAACTCATGCTCGTGAACATTCGCATGCAACACATTCCGTTGCAAGGGCGCGCGGGACAATTGGATGAATGGATTGTCGAATTGCACAACCTACTCAAGACCGACGCGTATTTGACGATTGCGGGACCGCAGCGCGCGGAAATGCGTCTCGCGGCGAAAGATTAGGAGACTTGACGAAACAATATTTATCCACGAAACACACGAAATATCACGAATGAACAATTGGAACTTTTGTGTACTTTCGTGTTTTTCGTGGACGCTTTCTCTTATTTCAGATAAAGTCTAACTGGAGAAAACTTGTCAGAGTCAAACGCAGTCATTCGGAAACAATTTGGCGCGCACGCGGCTGATTACGCGACGAGCGCAACGCACGCGCAAGGCGCGTCGCTCGCGCGCTTGATCGAGTTGACCGATCCGCAAAATAATTGGACGATGCTCGACGTTTCAACCGGCGCGGGACACACCGCGTTCACGTTCGCGCTGTACGTCGCGAAAATTATCGCGGTGGATTTGACGCCCGAAATGCTCGAGCAAGCGCGCAAGCTC
>JACQEA010000277.1 GCA_016200825.1 Chloroflexota bacterium
CGTGCGGTGACGATCTCGCGATCAACGCGCGCTTGATCGCGTACAACACGCGCGTCGCGACCGGCGCGCGCCAAGCCGGACAGATCGCGTTTGAAAATAATCGCGCGGTGGGTTTTATTCTCGCGAGCGCGTTGCCGAATGATCCGCAAACCTCGCCGCCGCAATTTGGTTGGATCGACGCGCTCGCCGTCGCGCCGGAATTTCAGCGGCGCGGCATTGGGAGCGCGCTGATCGCGTGGGCGGAAGAGTGGTTGCGCGCGCAAGGGTGCGCGCGTTTTCGTTTGGGCGGCAGCTTGCATCCTTTCGCGCCCGGTGTGCCGGAGGAATTGAACGCGGAAAAATTTTTTCGCGCGCGCGGCTATCAAGCGCGCGGCGCGAATGACGCGGTGTGGGATGTGGCGCGGGATTTGATGGATTATGAACGTGCAACGCAATTTGAAAATGCGTCGCACGTTGAAATCCGCTCTGCGCGCGTTGGTGATGAATCCGCGCTCCGCGAATTTTTTTTGCGCGAATTTCCCGGACGCTGGCGATTTGAATTTGAAGAATTTTTGCGCGCGCGCGGCGCAATGCGCGATTACATTTTATTGTGGACGGAGCGCGGCGTAGATGGATTCGCGCGCGTGACGTTTGAAGATTCCGAGCGACCGATTGAACGATTTTATATGCGGCGATTATCAAAACCGTGGGGACAACTCGGACCGATTGGTGTGAGCAAAAGTTTGCGCGGTCACGGATTCGGCGGGGCGTTGATGGACGCGGCATTGCGCCATTTGAAATCGCGCGGCGTGCGTGGCTGTGTGATTGATTGGACTGATCTGATCGAATTCTATCGCAAGTTTGGATTTGAAACGTTTCGCCAGTACAGGATGTTGGTGAAAGCGGATGATTCCCAATGAATTTCACTCGCGTTAACGAACTCGTTCAAGATCATCTCTTCAAAACTTTTCCCGCCGCGCAAATTGAAATTCTTTTTCGCGGCGAGCGCGTGTTCTCGGAAAGTTTCGGTTATCTCGATCCCGATACGAAATTACGCACGACGCAATCCTCATCACGTTTCGATCTCGCGTCCGTCTCTAAACTTTTTACCGTCGCCGCGTTTATGCGTTGCGTGGAAGAACAACGCGTCGCGATTGATCAGCCCGTCCACGAAATCTTGCCCGAATTTTCCGGCGCGCGTCCCATCGCGCCGTATCCCGATCCGCTTCATCCCGGCGGATTCATCAACGTCGTTGATCCAAACGGATTGCGCGTCGACGCGAGCGCGGTGACGTTTCGCCATTTGCTCGCGCATAATGCCGGGTTGCCCGCGTGGTTGCCGCTGTGGAAACTGACCACGCGCGCTGAAATGCGCGCCGCAGTTTTGGAAACAAAATTCGCGTATCCCATCGGCGCGCGCGTCGTCTACAGCGACATCGGTTTGATTCTGTTGGGTTTCGCGCTCGAAAAAATTTGTAACGATTCTCTGCGCGCGATCGTTCGCGCGCGCGTGACCGAACCGCTCGGGTTGGAATCAGTCGCGTATGGAAAAATCGAGAATGATAATGTCGCGCCGACGGAATTTTACGCGCGGCACGCGCGGCGAATGTGCGGCGAGGTGCACGACGAAAACGCGTTCGCGCTCGGCGGCGCAGCGGGACACGCGGGCTTGTTTGGAATCGCGCGCGACGTCGCGCAGTTTGGCGAAATGTTTCGGCGCGGTCGAATGTTCTCGCTGACTGACGATAGAGAAATTCAGAATGAGGATCTCCGAAGCGAGAATATGAGAAAAGAAGAATTTTTATCGCGTGAAACGATTGACGAAATGACGCGCGAACAATCGCGCGATGGCAACGTGCGCCGCGGTTTGGGATTCGCGTTGTGGTCGCCCGCGCCGGACGCGGCAAGTAATCCCTTGAGCGAAAAAACGTTTGGGCATTTGGGATTCACCGGCACGTCATTGTGGATTGATCCCGCGCGCGAATTGGTGATCGCGTGTCTCGCGAATCGCGTGTACTATGGCCGCGAGAACGCGGACGCGATGGGCGCGTTTCGCGTCGCGCTCAATCGCGCGATTGTAGAAATAATTTAACCCAAGTTGCTACCTTGGGATGGCAGTTCCATTGTCATGCTGAGCGAAGCGAAGCATCTCGCTAGCGACTTTTGATTTCTAGGTAATTTGCGATATTCTTCGGTCGCGGAGTTTACACTGAGCGAAGCGAATGTGCTCCCTCAGAATGACATTCCTCTGTGTTCTCTGCGGACTCTGCGGTGAAAAATGTTTGTGATTGGAATAGACGGCGGCGGAACGCGCACCCGCGCGCGGCTGGCGAACACTCGCGGCGAAACGCTCGGCGATGGCGAAGCAGGCGCGTGCAATCCGCAAGCCGTTGGTTTTGATAATTCTTATCGCGCGATTGAGGACGCGATCGCGCGCGCGTTCGACGCGGCGCGCATCGAAAAACAAATTGTCGCCGCGAGTTGTTTAGGCATCGGCGGCGTGGATCGCGATACGGAACGAAACGAATTTACGCGCTGGGCGCGCGAAAAAATTTCGCCGCGCATCGAAATTTGCAACGACAGTCAAATCGTTCTCGCGGCGGGAACGCCGGACGGTTGGGGTGTCGCGCTGATCGCCGGCACGGGCTCGATCGCGTTTGGCAAAACGCGCGACGGAAAAATCGCGCGCGCGGGCGGCTGGGGATTTTTGATCGGCGATGAAGGCAGCGCGTACGATCTCGCGCGGCGCGCGCTCAACGCGATCACGCAAGCCGCGGACGGCCGCGGCGAAAA
>JACQEA010000278.1 GCA_016200825.1 Chloroflexota bacterium
AACAAAAATAGAAACGGACTTTCAATCCCACCGGTAATTCGAATGGCGCTGAATAATAATAAAAGATCAATCGTAATGCGCGCATACAACAAACCGGTAAGACGGTCTGGAGACGCGGGCGAACGCAAGCGCGCGGCGATGGCGGCAAGAATTGAATTGCTGATCGCGGCGACACCGAGCAACGCGGTCAACCATAACAAGTGAAATTGCATAAAAAGGTTGCCCACGATATATAGCGCCGCGAGCAAACCAAACGCAAGCCAACGCAATCGCGCGGCGCGTGAGTTGGCTAGAATTTCCAGGATCTGGGAATCATCCATTGGAGAACTCGTCATGATCCGTTAGTACCTTACGAGTGAAATGTTTGCAGAAAAAGCAAAGATTTTTTGGACGCGGATTTACACGGAAAGAACGGATTGAATAAATTTTTGATCTGATTTTTCCGCGTTTATCCGCGTCCCAATTTGCCTGATTGGGTTTCGGCTTGTCCGAGTTAGGAATGGTGTACAACAAAAACTTTTGGCGTAAATCTATTTTGCAATTCACAGGTTAAAGTCTATAATAGGCGGCGTGAGAAGGATTGTCAATCCAACATCAGTACTCTCAAACGCGCCCACGTGGCGCGTTCACTTGTTTTTGTTCGCGTGCGCGTTCGTTTTATATTGGCGCACGATGCCGCCCACGGTTCTGGATGGCGACAACGCGGAATTCCAATACATGGCATTTATTTTGGGCATTCCCCACTCGACCGGTTATCCGTTGTACATTTTGCTCGCCAAATTATTTACGTTTTTGCCCATTGGCGATGTCGCGTATCGCGTCACACTTTTTTCGGTTGTGTGTGGCGCGCTCACCGCGCCGATATTCTTTTCGATTGCGCGGCGCGTCGTCTCACAAACTTTTCCCGCGCTGTGCGCAACGCTCGTGCTAATCGTTGCGCCTTCGATGTGGGGTGGCGCAATTGAAACTAAAACGTACGCGCTCCATTTATTTCTTGGCGCGCTGGCGATTTTATTTGCGTTGCGGTGGCATCAAAACGGAAACGCGCGCGATTTTTATTGGCTCGCGTTCATAGTTGGCTTGGGACTGACGAATCATCCGGTATTCCGTTTTCTGGCGATTCCATTCGCGCTCGTCGCGTGGTTCAATCGCGCGCGCCTGAATCGCGCGATGGTTAGCAAAGGCATTTTGCTTGGACTCTTGCCGTTGTTGCTCTACGCGTACATTCCGATCCGCGCGAATCAATTGATCGCGCAACAAGACCCGCAAAATTGGGCGTTGTATACGCGCGAAGATGCAATGCTCAAGGGAACGATCACTGCGTATTACAACAACACGGTCGCGGGATTTTTCAATCTCATCAGCGGACTCGATAATAGTTACAAATTGGGATTCACTTCGCCATTGGAGCAAGCCAATCGCTTTGAATTAGCGGCGACGCTGTTGTGGCAACAATTCGGTTTGATTGGGATTGGGCTCGCGTTGGTTGGCGCGCGCGCGTCGTTTAGATCGGAGCGAAAAATTTTTGCGATCCTGCTCGCCGTCGCGATGGCGATGGGATTTATCGCGCTGTACTTGCGCGGCATTTCAACGGTCTATTATTTTTCGCTCACCTACTTGGTGCTTGCTTTGTGGATCGGATTTGGAATCAAAACATTTTTGGAATCGGCGGAACGTTTGCGTGTGAATTTCCCCGCGCGGTTGACATGGCTCACCACGACTCAAACTATGCGCGCGATATTTCTTTGCGTTCCGCTGGCAACGCTCGCGACCAATTTTTCTAACCTGGATCAATCGAATTTTTTTTCGGCGCGTGAATACGCGCGCGCGGCGTTGAACGATCAGCTCGCGCCGAACGCGGTCGTGATCGCGCCGTGGGAAATTTCGCAACCGATGCGCTACTTGCAATTTGTCGAAAATGTTCGCCCGGATGTTTTAGTCGTCAACGTTAGCCCGGTGATGAAACAATTTGAAACGATGCGCGCGAACGCGTACGAATTAAAACGTCCTTTTTATCTCGCGCAGTTCGTGCCTGAAAATCAAAACGCTCTAACTCTGCGCGCGGTGCAAGCGATCCCGTTGCCGATGCGCGCAATTCCTCAGCCGCATTATGTGGTAAACAAAAAAAATGTGAATGAGATCGAAATTATCGGGTATGATCTTGAACCCGATCCGCCGTTGCCGGGACAATCGGCGCGCGTGTTGATTTATTATCGCGCCCTCGCGCGAGTTTATCCGATCTATTCCGCGATCTTTAGCGTGAATGATATCACCGGGCATCCGTGGGGAAATCAGGATAGTTTTCCCGGATCATTTTATTTTCCAACTTATCGTTGGCAAGTCGGCAATGTTTTTCGCGACGCGTTCCCGCTCAACCTGCCGCCGGATGCGCCGAGCGGTTTGTACGCGTTAGATTTATCTTGGTACGTGTACGATCTGGATACAAATAAACGCGATGAGAGCCGCGAGTTTGCAACCGCGCTCGGCACGATCCGCGTGGGCGATATTCCTTCGACCGCGTTGATCGCGCAAAAAACAAACGCGCAAAGCGAAAACGGCATCGCGCTGGTGGGCTGGAACGCCGCACCCGCTCTAAATAGCAATTTCATTTCGGTCGCGCGCGGCGAAACTATTCAGCTCGATCTTTTCTGGCGCGCCGCGCGCGGGCAACAAAATAATTTCACCGTCTTTGTTCATCTGCTTGATTCTGCCGGGCGCGTCGTTTCAGACGCGGATAGTCCGCCGTCGCGCGGAGTGTACCCGACCGATCGGTGGAACAGCGGCGAAATATTTCGCGATCGTCACGCGTTGATAATTCCGCGCGAGCTTGCGCCGGGCGATTATTCGATTGAGGTTGGAATGTATTTGCCTGCCACCAATCAACGCGTCCTCTTTGATCGCGGCGACAAAATATTGCTTGGGACTGTGCGCGTCCGCTGATGAAATTCCCTGTGTCCAAAATAAAAATCAGTAGAGAATGGATCGCGCTCGGATTCATTTTGCTGATCGCGATTCTGTTTCGCGCATACGCGCTTGATCGTTTGCCGCCCGGTCTTTTTGGCGATGAAGCGGTCGAAGGTCTCGACGCGCTCGATGTGCTGGCGGGCAATTGGCAGATTTGGTTTCACGCGCATTTAGGCCGCGAACCGATTTTTGTTTATCTCGTCGCGTTAGCGTACGCCGCGTTCGGCGTGACCGCGTTGGCGACGCGTTTCCCCGCGATCCTCGCGGGCATCGTCACGATTCCGATCGCGTATTGGTTTACGCGTGAATGGGCGCATGAAATTTTTTCGGCGGAACGCGCGCGGCGGATCGCCTTGCTCGTTGCCGCGCTCCTCGCGATTTCGTTTTGGCACATTCAAATGTCGCGCGATGCGCACCGCGATATTTTGTTGCCGCTCGTGCAAGCCATTGGTTATGCGTTTTTGTGGCGCGCGTTTCGGACGCGCGAGTGGAAATTATTCGCCGCCGCGGGCGCGGTTCTCGGTCTCGCGCTGTACACGTATTCGCCCGGACGTTTTGTCGGCGTATTCGTCGCGTTGTTCATCGTCGGCGAATTTTTTCTCGCGCGCGCCACGACCGCGCGCGCGTTTGCATTGGAATTTAATTGGCGCGGCGTGATGCTCGCGGCGGTGTGCGCGTTGATCGTGATGCTGCCGCTCGGAATTTATTTCGCGCAAAATCCCGCGCAATTCAGCCGCCGCTTTGACAGCGTTTCGATTCTCGGCGCAAACGATCCGCTCGCCGCGCTCACCGCGAGCATCGCGGGCAATCTCGCGATGTTCGCGCTGCCGGACGCGGGTTATCAAAGCCGCCATTATAATTTGCCCGGCAAACCGGTGTTCGATTTATTTCTCGCGCCATTTTTTTTGATCGGCGTTATTATTTCGCTCATGCGTTTCAAACGCGCGCAATATCGTTTTTTGATTTTGTGGTTTGCCGTGATGCTCGTTCCCGCGTTTCTGACCGCCGATATGATTCCCAAAGGCGTGCGCGATTTGGGCGTAATGCCCGGCGTTTTTATTTTTCCCGCGCTCGCGATGGATGAATTGTTCGCGCGCGTCGAAGTGAAACCGATTCAACCACAGCGCGCGGTGCGCGCGTTCATTGCGAGTGCAATTACTGCGAGCGCGCTTCTCACCGCGTACGATTATTTTTTCGCGTGGGCGAATTTGTCCGACCTGCCACATGCGTTCGATCAAGAGTATGTGGATGTTTCGCAATTTGTTCGGCAACAACCGGCAAATTCCGCGCTCTACATTTCCGCTGAAGTGTATCGCCATCCGACCTTTATGTTATTAGGCAAACAAATTCCCACGTCAAAATATTTCGAGCGAGCGACGCGCGTGCGCGAGTTGGACGCGCGCAGCGCGCTGATCGCGAATGCGCAGGATGTGAACGCGCGCTATATTTTTCTGCGCGGCTATGCGCCGTCGGACGCATGGCTCGCGCGCGTCGCGGTCTCAAGCGCGCCGCTTGAGTTGCGCGAAAATTTTTCGATCCTGCAACTCGCGCGACTCGCGCCGCCGAAACAAACGACGGACCTTGTTTTCAACCCGTGGCTGAAATTGGTTGGCTATACGCGTTTTGCGGACCAGCCGCGCGGGCTCGCGCTGGATTGGCAAGTGCTCGCGTTGCCGGATGATCGCGTGGATATGCAAACGCGCGCGATGTTTTTTGATTCGCGTAATCAGTTGATTACGGATTCCGCGCATCAATTTAGTGTTCCACCGATGGAGTGGAATCGCGGCGATGAAATTGTCGAATGGTACGAAACCGACGCGGTGGAAAACGCGGCGCAGTTTTCAATTCAGTTGCAACGCAACGAAAGTAAATGGACGTCTCCAACGATTCCGTTGAAATAAAAATATGATGCGCTACCGCAATCTGATAATTCTTTTTGCGTATCTTTTTCTGGCATTGATTCTCACGTATCCACTCGTCACTCAATTTGCGGATCATGTCCCCGGCACAACGACGTGGTCGCTCGATGAGTATGGCTATGTGTGGAATAATTGGTGGTTTAAATTCGCGGTGTTTGATCGCGGGATGAATCCGTTTCAAACCAATTTTATTTTGTATCCGATTGGCGCGTCACTCGTTCTCTACACGTTCACCTTGCTTCACGTTTTGCTGGGCTTGCCAATTCAATTCGCGTTTGGACTTATTCCCGCCAGCAACGCGGAATTATTGTTCGCGTTTGTCTTTAGCGGATTCGGAGTCTATTTGCTCGCGCGTTACATTTTGCGAACGATGCAGTTCGCCGCGCAAAATTTTGTGGATGCCGCCGCGTTTATCGCGGGCGCG